>NZ_CP022998.1:660000-782500 GCF_002277895.1 Rhizobium sp. 11515TR
GTCGTTGTTAGCACTTTCGAGTGCTTCTGATGAACGGCTGGATTACCGTTGCCTGACCGCGCGGTACCGGATTTAATCTCGAGAAGCTGGTCTTAAGGTATGGCCAGGCGCACGCTCGGCGTGTGCGCTTAAAGAATGGACCATACCGAACACGTCGATGGCATTATTGATAGGCTGGGTTGTAAAAGGTAACCCGGTCTGTTGCTCGTTTCCTGAGGGAAACGAACGACGAGATGATGAGCATTGGCAATGAGAACGATCAAGTGTCGTAAGGGCATTTAGTGGATGCCTAGGCATGCACAGGCGATGAAGGACGTGATACGCTGCGAAAAGCCGTGGGGAGCTGCGAATAAGCTTTGATCCATGGATCTCCGAATGGGGCAACCCACCTTAAATACCTAGAAAATCATTCTGGTTGTCGGACCTTTGGTCCGACGTTACGGCGAACGATCGCCGACGCGCTCTGCGCTTTGTTGGTGCCCTGCTCGGGTTCGAGTGTGGCAGCAGCACAGGCCAGAGGCCTGTCGTCGGTCGTCCGACGCGCCCACGCAGCGCCGCCCGAAGGGCGGAACAAGCGTGAGTGAGAAACCCGAATGGTTTCTAGGTATTGTAACAAGGTATCTTCACCTGAATAAAATAGGGTGTAAGAAGCGAACGCAGGGAACTGAAACATCTAAGTACCTGCAGGAAAGGACATCAACCGAGACTCCGCAAGTAGTGGCGAGCGAACGCGGACCAGGCCAGTGGCAATGAGTGTTAAAGTGGAAGAACCTGGAAAGGTTTGCCGCAGAGGGTGACAGCCCCGTACGCGTAGATACACTTATTGTCCTAGAGTAGGGCGGGACACGTGAAATCCTGTCTGAACATGGGGAGACCACTCTCCAAGCCTAAGTACTCGTGCATGACCGATAGCGAACCAGTACCGTGAGGGAAAGGTGAAAAGCACCCCGACAAGGGGAGTGAAATAGAACCTGAAACTGGATGCCTACAAACAGTCGGAGCCCGCAAGGGTGACGGCGTACCTTTTGTATAATGGGTCAACGACTTAGTGTAACAAGCAAGCTTAAGCCGGTAGGTGTAGGCGAAGCGAAAGCGAGTCTGAATAGGGCGATATAGTTTGTTGCATTAGACCCGAAACCGAGTGATCTAGCCATGAGCAGGTTGAAGGTTGGGTAACACCAACTGGAGGACCGAACCCGCATCTGTTGCAATAGATTGGGATGACTTGTGGCTAGGGGTGAAAGGCCAATCAAACTCGGAAATAGCTGGTTCTCCGCGAAATCTATTTAGGTAGAGCGTCTGGCGAATACTCCCGGGGGTAGAGCACTGGATGGGCTATGGGGACTCACCGTCTTACTGATCCTAACCAAACTCCGAATACCGGGAAGTACTACCAGGCAGACACACGGCGGGTGCTAACGTCCGTCGTGAAAAGGGCAACAACCCTAACCTCCAGCTAAGGTCCCCAAGTCATGGCTAAGTGGGAAAGGATGTGAGGATCCCAAAACAACCAGGATGTTGGCTTAGAAGCAGCCATCATTTAAAGAAAGCGTAACAGCTCACTGGTCTAGTCAAGGGTCTTTGCGCCGAAAATGTAACGGGGCTGAAGCCATGCACCGAAGCTGAGGATTCCTCTTTGAGGAGTGGTAGCGGAGCGTTCCGTAAGCTGATGAAGGGATACCCGTGAGGGGTCCTGGAGGTATCGGAAGTGCGAATGTTGACATGAGTAACGATAAAGAGGGTGAGAGACCCTCTCGCCGAAAGACCAAGGGTTCCTGCTTAAAGTTAATCTGAGCAGGGTTAGCCGGCCCCTAAGACGAGGCGGACACGCGTAGTCGATGGGAACCACGTTAATATTCGTGGGCCTGGTGGTAGTGACGGATTGCTTAACTTGTTCACACTTATTGGATTGTGTGGGCGGGGACGCGGTTCCAGGAAATAGCTCCACCGTACAGACCGTACCCGAAACCGACACAGGTGGTCAGGTAGAGTATACCAAGGCGCTTGAGAGAACTATGTTGAAGGAACTCGGCAAATTGCACGCGTAACTTCGGAAGAAGCGTGACCCTTATATGCGCAAGCATGTGAGGGTGGCACAGACCAGGGGGTAGCGACTGTTTACCAAAAACACAGGGCTCTGCGAAGTCGCAAGACGACGTATAGGGTCTGACGCCTGCCCGGTGCTGGAAGGTTAAGAGGAGGGGTGCAAGCTCTGAATCGAAGCCCCAGTAAACGGCGGCCGTAACTATAACGGTCCTAAGGTAGCGAAATTCCTTGTCGGGTAAGTTCCGACCTGCACGAATGGCGTAACGACTTCCCCGCTGTCTCCAACATAGACTCAGTGAAATTGAATTCCCCGTGAAGATGCGGGGTTCCTGCGGTCAGACGGAAAGACCCCGTGCACCTTTACTATAGCTTTACACTGGCATTCGTGTCGGCATGTGTAGGATAGGTGGTAGGCTTTGAAGCAGGGACGCCAGTTCTTGTGGAGCCATCCTTGAAATACCACCCTTATCGTCATGGATGTCTAACCGCGGTCCGTTATCCGGATCCGGGACAGTGTATGGTGGGTAGTTTGACTGGGGCGGTCGCCTCCGAAAGAGTAACGGAGGCGCGCGATGGTGGGCTCAGACCGGTCGGAAATCGGTCGTCGAGTGCAATGGCATAAGCCCGCCTGACTGCGAGACTGACAAGTCGAGCAGAGACGAAAGTCGGTCATAGTGATCCGGTGGTCCCGTGTGGAAGGGCCATCGCTCAACGGATAAAAGGTACGCCGGGGATAACAGGCTGATGACCCCCAAGAGTCCATATCGACGGGGTTGTTTGGCACCTCGATGTCGGCTCATCGCATCCTGGGGCTGGAGCAGGTCCCAAGGGTTTGGCTGTTCGCCAATTAAAGCGGTACGTGAGCTGGGTTCAGAACGTCGTGAGACAGTTCGGTCCCTATCTGCCGTGGGTGTAGGAATATTGACAGGATCTGTCCCTAGTACGAGAGGACCGGGATGGACATATCTCTGGTGGACCTGTTGTCCTGCCAAGGGCATAGCAGGGTAGCTATATATGGAATGGATAACCGCTGAAGGCATCTAAGCGGGAAACCAACCTGGAAACGAGTGTTCCCTATCAGAGCCGTGGAAGACGACCACGTTGATAGGCCGGGTGTGGAAGTGCGGCAACGCATGAAGCTTACCGGTACTAATAGCTCGATTGGCTTGATCGTTCCCATTGCTCGTGCTCATCACACGACGTGTTCAAATAAAAAATCCAGCTTCTCAAAAATGTCCATGCAAAAGCATGAACAGCAAGCCTCCGTATGGACGGCTGATGTCCCCTTCGAGCGACAAGCGAGAAGGAAAGGCATATCAGCCCAGAAAGAGCAACTTGTTGATCCATGCTTTCGCATGGATCAACAAGTTGCGCTTTGCCGACCTGGTGGTTATGGCGGGGTGGCTGCACCCGTTCCCTTTCCGAACACGGCCGTGAAACGCCCCTGCGCCCATGGTACTTCGTCTTAAGACGCGGGAGAGTAGGTCGCTGCCAGGTCTGCTAATCGCAACTTCACGCTAAATCGATGAAATCGATTTATGCCTCGCTAAATTGCTCAGCAATTTATGCCGCACAAAATCTTCTCGTCACACTCTGAAATACGGCCAGGCCGTGTTACAATAGGCCGCTAACGCGGCCTTTGTCGCTTCTGATAACGACTTCTTCTTCGAGAACCTGGAATAACAGGCATCTCGAAAGCAGGTGCGCTCCAAAAGGTGCCCACCTAACACACGATAAACCGCTCTGCGGTTTACGTGGATGACGCAAGCCCAAGGCTTGCTACTCGCGACAAATCGCTCCGCGATTTGCGCTGGCGCGGGGTGGAGCAGCCCGGTAGCTCGTCAGGCTCATAACCTGAAGGCCGCAGGTTCAAATCCTGCCCCCGCAACCAAAAATCCAAGCTTATCAAACGAATAAGCCCTCCTCGCCGGAGGGCTTTCGTGCGTTTGGGGCCTAGAGCGCATCCTTTTGAACATTGAAGCGAATTGAGATTCCGTTTTGGAACGATTCTAACTCTTTGTTCCGAAGTGAGTTGTCGGAGGGAAGCATGGCCCGCGCATAGAGCGCTGCGCCTGCGAGGCCGAGTTAAGGCTGCGTCGAAAGCGCTGAGATTTCACCGGCCACCCCTTGGCGGGGCCGTCTGTTTATTGCGAAAGCTTCGCGACACGGGCGGCGAGCTCCGCCCTGTTTGAGCAGCCCATCTTCTCAAGGCACCGCGTAAGATGTGTTCGCACCGTTGCAAAACCGATATTAAGAACACGCGCAAGGTCTTTGTCGGAGCAGCCGCGTGAGACGAGAAGTGCGACATCTCGCTCGCGATCGGTCAGAACGGAGAGTGTTACGTCAGGCGCGACGGACAGAGCGCGCTTGAGCAGCGGCGCGAGGACTTTTAACAGGCCGATTTCGCGGTCGGCGAAATCCGGTTGGCGTTCGGTTCGCCAGATGCGTAGATCCGCCAACGCCCGTCCATTGTCCTTGAGGAAGACATTGATGCCATGGTCGAGCCCATCCTTCATCAGAAAGTCGTTGAAGAACTCCGTCTTTCTCAAATCCGGTTTGGAGATCACCTCATCGACATAGGCCGGACGCCACAGGTTGCGCAACTGCCGGGTCATCGGATCGCGATACTGAAACCAATTCCTGTAAGCCTTGATGCTGTCGGGGGACTGGTTGATCACGAAGGGCTCGTCATAGGCGCTTATCTTCGGATTCCATTTGTAAGACGCCAGGACATCGGCCCGCATCAGGCGCAGGATGTCAGGGAAGATAGTTTCCCTGATCTCCGCCGACCCTGGGCTTGTCAGTCTCCCGACAATATCGGCGAACAGACCTGCCTCATCGAATGTCAAATCAAATACAGTCCCGCTCATGAGACCCCCAATAATTGCGGAACCTTTTTGTCCGCTTAGTTCCCTTTTTAAGAAAGGAAGCAAACCACGTGCCAAAGATCAAGATTTTTCGACTTGTCTGAGATGAACCTGCCGGCCGGAAAATGCACCGGCACGCCAGCCGCGGGACCTTTCCTCAGCGGGGACTAACGCAAACAATCATTCACCAGCAAAATTGCGGATGGTGGCACGCCCGTCATCTCAGTAGCCCTTCACATGTTGAAATTCTGTGCGGGGACTAAAATGACACTCAAGGCATTCACGTTGACCGAGATCGCCGCCGCCATGGCGCGGGGCAGGCTCAGCACTGAGGAGTTCGTCACCGATCTGTTGACGAGAAAAGCGAGCCTTGCCTCGATCAACGCCTTTGTGTCGCTTGACGAGGAACGGGCGCTTCGGGATGCGCGTCAGGCGGATGAGGAGCGGGCGACCGGACAACTGCGAGGGCCATTGCATGGCCTTCCCATTGCCTTCAAGGACAACATCAATGTTGCCGGCTATGTCACGACGGGTGGAACGCCGGCACTTCGCAACTTCAGGCCGGTGAAGGATGCGCCGGTCGCGGCCCGGCTCTTGAAGGCAGGCGCGATTGCCTATGGCAAGAATGGCATGCACGAGCTGGCCTATGGCGCGACCTCGGCAAATGTCGCCTACGGCACGCCGCGAAATCCCTTCGATGGGGCCCGCACCTCGGGCGGCTCCAGCGGCGGCGGCGGGGCAGCCGTCGGGGCGCGGCTCGTGCCGGCTTCCATCGGGACGGACACCGGCGGCTCGGTGCGCATTCCCGCAGCCTTCTGCGGCGCATGGGGCTATCGTCCAACAACCGGGCGGTGGCCGACTGCCGGCATTGTACCGATTTCAACGACGCGTGACACACCGGGTCCGATCACGCTCTCCGCGACGGACATGATGCTGCTGGACAATGTTGTAACATCATCACCGCCGGTTTTGGCGTCGGCTATAAAGGGCACTCGGCTCGGCATTCCTCACAAGCATTTCTGGGACCTCGTCGATTCCGAGGTCGCCGCGATCTGCATGGAGGCGCTTCAACGGCTCGTTGCCGAAGGCGTGGAGCTTGTCGAGGTTGATTCGCGAGCACTTCCAGAGCCCTATGCCGCAGCCGCGATGTCCATTTCGATCTACGAAGGAACGCTCGCACTCTCGGCATTCCTGTCCGATCACGACATTCCGCTGACCTTTGCGGAGGTTGCAGATCAGGTGGCAAGCCCGGATGTGCGCGAAATTCTTCTCGCTCAGCTCAATCCGGCGACGGCCGTTAGTCCCTTGGCTTACGAGATCGCCACGACGGAGCATCTCCCCGCCTTGACGTCGGCCTATGCAGATATATTCAAGGCCAACCGGATCGATGCGCTTGCGTTCCCCGTCTGCCGTCTGCCGGCCCCAGAGCTTGACCAGTCCTCAATGGTAGTAATCGCCGGTAAGGTGCTGCCTATTTTTCCAGCGCTCATTCACAATACGGATATCGGCAGTGTCGCGAGCTTACCTGGGGTTTCCGTTCCGGCCGGCCTCACGCGGGCGGGCCTGCCCGTGGGCCTAGGCCTAGACTTCCCGTTCGAACAGGATCAGGCGCTTCTCGCGTTCTCGCTTGCGATCGAGACGCTTTTTCCCATTCCGTCGCCCCCGACATGAGGCGATCCAGGGAAGTCTTCGGTCCGCGTGCGTTTCCGGCGAACGACGGTCCGCCCCTTATCCTCAATATTGCTGATGAAGAAACCCTCCATCGGCGTTATCCTTGACCCATTTCGTGATATCTGCAGAGGACTTCGATGAGCCACGACGATCACACGATGCCACCTTCAACACTCGCGCTCCGGATCAAGGCCATCGAGACGCTGATGGTCGAAAAGGGCAAGATCGACCCCGATGCAGTGACGGAAATTGTCGATATCTTCCAGAACAAGCTTGGTCCGCGAATCGGCGCTGGTGTCGTGGCGCGCGCCTGGTCCGATCCAGCATTCAAGGCGCGCCTGCTTGGAGACGGAACGGAGGCGCTGAAGGAAATGGGCGTCAGCGGTCTGCAGGGCGAGGCTATGGTCATTCTGGAGAATACACCGGAGGTTCACAATGTGATCGTCTGCACCCTGTGCTCCTGCTATCCTTGGACCGTGCTCGGTCTGCCGCCGACATGGTACAAATCCGCACCTTATCGCAGCCGCATCGTCATCGAGCCGCGATCTGTGCTCGCTGAATTCGGCCTGAACATTGCCAACGACCGCGAGGTGCGCGTCTTCGACAGCAATGCGGAAATCCGCTACATGGTCCTGCCTGAGCGACCCCCCGGCACAGAGGGCTGGAGTGAGGATAGGCTGGCAGCTCTCGTGACACGTGATTCCATGATCGGCACGGGTGTGCCGCTGGCAGCGTCGGCGATCTGAGGAGGATAATGCCATGAGATCGATCGCCGATATGGGCGGTATGCAGGGCTTCGGCCCGATCAACCGCGCCCACGATGACACCAGGTTCAAGGCGGAGTGGGAAGCCAAGACCTTCGCCGTCAACATTCTCTCGCTCGCGGCTGGCTGCTTCAATATCGATGAAAGCCGCTCCTCCATGGAGAACATGCCACCGCTCGATTACCTGGCGACATCTTATTTTGAACATTGGCTTTATTCACTGGAAGATCTGCTGGTTTCCAAGGGCGTCTTCACTCAGGAGGAATATCGGGCACGGATAGCCGAACTTGCCGCAAAGGAGGCTGGCCATGCTGCCTAAGGATATGGTCGCCATCGCGATAGCCACCGGTGCCCCGACGCTGCGCGCAGTCGAGAGTGTGCCGAAATTCAAGGTCGGCGATGACATCATGACGACGAACGACAACGTCTCCACCCATACGCGCCTGCCGGGCTATGCGCGCGACAAGCGTGGAACCATCGTCGGTTATGAAGGCGCGCATGTCTTCGCGGACGCGCATTCGGCCGGACGTGGGGAATGCCCTGATCATCTCTATCGTGTCCGTTTTGACAGCGAGACGCTCTGGGGCAAGGGGAGTGACGGGCCGGGGGCCGTGTATCTGAGCCTTTGGGAAAGCTACCTGCTGTGTGGAGATATGTTGTGATGCCGGTCGATCTGACAATTGATCCGCGATGGCTCGACAAGGGACCGGCTTTTTCCGAACCATGGCAGGCGGAGGCCTTCGCGCTGACCATGCAATTGTCGCGCGCCGGACATTTCACCTGGGCGGAATGGGTGGAAACATTCTCCAGCGAGATCAAGGCCTCGCCGCAACACGACGACGAAGATGTCAACACCGCCTATTACCGGCAATGGATGCAGGCGCTGGAAAAGATCGTGGCCGGGCGCGGCATGACGACGGACGCGGAAGTCGCTGACTACCAGGAACATTGGAAACGCTCCTATTTCCATACCGAGCATGGCAAGCCCGTCGAGTTCCGCAAGGGGCTTGCGCCAATCCAGCCGGGCGCGCTGGAAGCGCTCAAACAGGAGCATGATCATCACCATCACCATCACCATGGGCACGACCACGACCATTGCGACGCCGGCGATCATGAAACTCATGTCGGCCCGGTGGCGGTGAGCCCTGCGCTGAGGCGCTCTCAAGCCTGATCCTTCCTTAACGAACCCATAGCTGCCAAGTGCAGCCGCCCGCAGGACCGAAAGGTCGTTTCTGTCTGATTTCAAAACAGAAAATCCGGAAAACCCGGTCGCCCGATTATCCGCAAAACTGTTGATCCCGAACCCCGGACCCGCCTCCTAATATGCTGGAGACGGCTTGCAAGCGCCGCCTCGGGCAGGCGCCCGGAACAGCTTGCGACCGGAAAAGACCGTGCTGACGGCAACAAAATCGACAGAGGAAGAACAATGACATTCTCGCGCGACAACATGAGGTTCACTCGCCGTAGCTTCCTGCAGGCCGTAGGAGCCGGTGCCGCCGCCAGTGCGGCAACATCCCTTCTGCCGGCTCCGGCTATCGCTGCCAGCCCGACGATCAAGATCGGCTATATCAGCTCGAAGACCGGTGCGTTGGCCCCATTTGCCGAGGCGGATCCTTTCATCCTCGGCAAGGTGCGCGGGGTGTTGAAGGATGGGCTTGTCAATAACGGCAAGACCTACAAGGTCGAGATCATCGACATTGATGACCAGTCGAATTCCGACCGCGCCGCCACTTCGGCAAGCCAGTTGATCAACAACGATGGCGTCAATCTCATGCTGGCGCAGGGTGCGTTGACCAATGTTCCGGTCGCATCACAATGCGAAACCGCGGGCATCCCGAGCATCACCACCATGGATCCGTGGCAGGGCTGGATGTTCCCGCTGAAGGGGCGCCCGGAAGAGGGCTTCAAATATGTGAACCACTTCTTCTGGGGTATCGAGGACATCATCTCGACCTTCATCGGCATGTGGGATACTCAGACCACCAACAAGAAAGTGGGCACGGTTTGGTCAAACGATCCGCCCGGCAAAGTCTTTGGCAATGCCGAGATCGGTTTCCCCGCATCTTTGGGGAAGGGCGGCTACTCAATTGTCGACGTCGGCGAGTTCCAGCCAGGCGCAGACGATTTCTCGCGCCAAATCGTCGCCTTCCGCGATGCCGGTTGCGATATCGTGACGGGTCTCTTCTCTCCACCGGAATGGGCCGTGTTCTGGCGTCAGGCGCAGCAGCTCGGCTTCAAGCCGAAGATTGCTACACCCGCCAAAGCCCTGCTTTTCCCGTCCGGCATCGAGGCTCTCGGCAAGGCCGGCGACGGAATGTCGACGGAAATCTGGTGGACACCGAGCTACCCCTTTAAGTCGACGCTGACGGGGCAATCATGCGCCGAGATCGCCGCTGAATATTCCAAGTCGTCGGGCAAGCGTTGGACGCAGCCGATAGGCGTTGTCCATGCCCTGTGGGAACTGGGAATCAACGCATTGAAGAATGCAACCGATCCGACCGATCCGGACGCCATCCAGGCCGTCATCAAGTCGACCAAGATGACGACGGTCGTCGGCGATATCGACTGGGCCGGAAGCCCGATCAAGAATGTCGCCAAGCTCAAGATTGCCGGTGGCCAATGGCGTCTCCAGCCCGACGGTACCTACGATCTGAAGGTGACCTACAACAAGAATGCGCCCGAAGTTCCAATCCAGGCCGACTTTACAATGGACTTGGCCAGGAAGGCCGGATGATGCCGACGGCTGACACGATCAGGGCGCTCACTGTCGAAAATGTCGTGAAGTCCTATGGCGGACCGATCGTGCTGGACGAGGTCGGCATCGAAGTTGAACGCGGGAAAATTCTCGGAATTATCGGCCCCAACGGCTCCGGTAAGACGACGCTGTTCAGCGTGATTTCCGGAGCCTTCGCGCCTTCGTCCGGCAAGGTATTCCTTGCCGGACGGGACGTGACCTCGTTTGGAGCTTCAGCGCGCGCCGTTGCCGGCATCGGCCGGACGTTCCAGGTCCCGCAAACCTTCTCGCACATGTCCGTCTACGAAAACGCCCTGGTCGCCGCCGCGTTTGCAGGGGCGTTCAAGGGGCGCGCGGCGGAAGAGGCGGCGTTGCAGGCGCTGGAAATCTGCGGGCTCAAGAGCCGTGGCGACGTGATTGCCGGCGGGTTGCCGCTGCTTGATCGCAAACGGCTCGAGCTTGCGCGGGCGCTGGCTACCAAGCCATCGGTCCTCCTGCTCGATGAAATTGCCGGTGGGTTGACGGACGATGAGGCCGCTGGCGTTGCGGCTATCGTGAAATCGCTCGCGGCAAGCGGCATCGCGATCATCTGGATCGAACATCTCGTTCACGTCCTGACACATGCCGCCGACGAACTCGCGGTGTTGGGCGAAGGGCGCATCATCGCGCATGGGAAGCCGCATGAGACGATGCGGATGCCGAAGGTGCGTCAAATCTATCTGGGCATGGAGCCTGACATCGATGATATCGATCACTGACTTGCGGGCTGCCTATGGTCCGCTGCCGGTCCTGTTCGGCTTCGACCTCAATGTCGCGCGCGGCGAGACGCTCGCGCTGATCGGGGCGAACGGCGCCGGCAAGACCACGACCTTTGCCGTGATGACCGGTCGGCTGAAGCCGCAGACGGGCAGCGTCTCGGTCAATGGCCGCGACATTTCCGGTCTCACCCCGATGGACATCATTGCTCATGGGCTGGCGCTGGTGCCCGAGGGGCGGCAGCTCTTCCCGAGCCTCACGGTGGAGGAGAATTTGCTTGTCGGCGCACATTCGCGCCGGTCGGGCGGATGGAACATCGAACGCGTCTACGAGATCTTTCCGACGGTCGCGGAATTCCGCAACCGTCCGTCCATGGCGCTTTCGGGCGGACAGCAGCAGCTCGTTGCCATCGGTCGAGCGCTGATGTCCAATCCTGACGTTCTGCTCTGCGACGAACTCTCGCTCGGTCTCTCCCCGGCTGCCGTCGATATCGTCTATTCGGCGCTCCAGAAGCTGCGGGGCGAGGGGCTGACGACGGTGATCGTTGAGCAGGATATTGCCCGCGCTCTCTCCGCCTCGGATCGTTTCGCCTGCATGCGCCATGGTCAGATCGTGCTTTCGGGCGCTTCTAAGTCGGCGGACAGGGCGGAAATCTCAAACGCCTATTTCGGGATGCGCTGATATGCTGGAAACACTCATCAACGGCGCGTTGGTCGGCGCACTTTACGGCCTCTATGGTCTCGGACTGTCGCTCTGCCTCGGTCTCATGCGGCAGATCAACCTGGCACATGGCGACTTCATCGTCTTCTCGGCCTTTCTGGCCTTGCAGCTCATGACGCATCTCGGCATCCAACCGCTGATGGCGCTGCCCATCGTGGTGCCGGTCATGTTTGTGATCGGATGGCTCTTGCAGCGCTTCGTCATCGAGCGGACGCTGGGGCGTGGGGAGATGCCGCCCATTCTCGTGACCTTCGGTCTGTCGGTCATTCTGCAGAACGTCATGTTGCAGCTCTTCAGCGCCGATACGCAGAGTCTCGATCCCGGCCCGCTCGGAACAGCCGCCATCAATATCGGCTCGGTCGCCATCGGTGTCCTGCCGCTTCTTACGCTGGCGGTAGCGGTCGGGATTTTTGCACTCACCGCCGCCGTCTTTGGCCGCACGCGCTTTGGCCGCGCGGTCCGGGCGACCTCGGACAATGAAGCGGTCGCGCAACTGATGGGCATCGGGACGCGTCACGTCTTTGCCAATGCCATGGGCTTTGCGCTGGCGATTTCTGCCGTTGCCGCGATCTTCTACGGGATGCGCGGGACGTTCGACCCGTCTACGGGGCCGGAGCGGATGCTTTTCGCCTTCGAGGCGGTGATTCTCGGCGGGCTCGGCTCGATCTGGGGGACGCTCGCCGGTGGCATCATTCTCGGCATCGCCCAGGCGGCCGGCACGCTCATCGTCCCAAGCCTGGGGCCGCTTGTTGGCCACGTCGTCTTTCTCACCGGCCTGCTGCTGATGCCGGGCGGTCTCTTTACCAAAAGGATACGTGCATGACGCTCGCCTCGCCTTTCGCCCGGTCGCTCGTCGCAGTCGGGTTGATCGTTGCCGTCCTGATTGCCATTCCGTTCGCCGGCTCGCGCTATGCCGTGCTGCTGACGACTGAAATCGCGGCGGTGCTGTCGATTGCCCTGATGTGGAACCTGCTTGCCGGTTTCGGCGGCATTGTCTTCATGGGCTTCCAGGTCTTCATCGGCATCGGCGGCTACACGCTCTTCATGGTCTCCAATGGTCTCGGCCTGCCGCCCTTTCCCTTCGTCGTCGTTTCGGCGCTGGTCTGCGCGGCCTTTGCATTGCTAATCACGCCGATCCTGTTTCGCCTCTCCGGTGCGCAGCTTGCCATCGGTTCGTGGGTGATTTCCGAAGTCGTTCGGCTGATCGTCTATCATACCGCCGTGCTCGGCGGCGGCGGCGGCATCGCGCTGACGGCGGTGCGTGGTATCGACCGTTCGGTCCGGCTTTTTGCCACCTACGGGACGGCAGCCGTTATTCTGCTCATTGCGCTTCTGACCTGCGTCGGTCTCATGCGCGGTCGTTTCGGGCTTGCGCTGCGCGCCATGAAGGATAGTCCACTTGCAGCGGAAGCTATGGGCGTGACGATCCGCAGGACGCAGACCTATGTGCTCCTGATCGCCGCGGCGATCGGCGGTGCGGCCGGGGCGTGCTATTATATGGTCACCTTGCAGGTGAGCCCCACGGCGGGCTTTTCGATGAACTGGATGGCGATCATCCTCTTCGCCGTGATCCTCGGCGGGATTGGAACGCTGGAAGGTCCGATTGTCGGCGTCGCTATCTATTTCCTGCTGCGCGAGACCATGGGCAATATTGGCTCGCTTTATTTCATCATCCTGGGCCTGCTGGCGATTGGCGTCACGCTGTTCGTTCCGGGCGGAGCCTGGGGGCTCCTGAAATCGGTGATCAGGATCGACCTCCTGCCCATTCGCCGCAAGATGCGGGAGGTGGGGCAAGGCGCCTGAAGGCCGCGCCCCGCCATCCCCGATATTAGTTACGGCAATGACGCTCGCAAAAGAAACGCGATTGGTCGGCGCCGGGCGCGCCCTCTAGCCTCCCGACAATAGCCCTTGGCATATGCAAGCCGGAGGTAGGGCTTCGTATGTAGCGGCAGTTTTCTGCCGTCGATATGCGCGAAATCTCATTCGCGGGGAGGAATTTTATGCGCGTGATTAACAGGGCCTTTGCGAGTGTCGCAGCAGTGGCGATCTGCACTGTGTCGGGCGTGGCCCAGGCCCAGCCGACGGAAGTCATTCACTGGTGGACATCGAAGGCGGAATCGACCGGCATCAAGGTGATCGCCGATGCCTTCAACCAGAGTGGCGGCGAGTGGAAGGACGAGGCTGTCGCCGGTGCCAGTGCTGCCAAGACTGCCGCAATTAACCGGATCGTTGGCGGCAATGCGCCGGACGCAGCCCAGTTCAGCATGGGCGCGGACATCAACAATCTTGTCGACAGCGGGCTGCTTGCCAATCTTGATACCGTTGCTCAGTCCGGGAACTGGTCACAGGTTATACCGGCAACCGTTATGAGCGCGATCACCCGCGACGGACATATTTATGCCGTTCCGGTCCAGCTTCAGGCGACCAATTTCCTGTTCGCTTCCAAGGTGGCACTCGATAAGGTCGGGGCGACCATGCCGAAGACCTGGGACGAGTTCTTCGCAACCGGCGACAAGCTACGTGCGGCCGGTATCGTGCCATACGCGCAGGCCGGCGATCGCGATGTCTGGTTCATGAACACGTTTGCCGCAGTGCTCGCCTCGGTTGGGGGTGTTGATGGCTGGAAGCAGTTCACCGGGCCGAAGGGGGCTGACTATGTGCGCTCCGACGCCTTCAAGCCGGTCGCAGAAATTCTCGCCAAGCTGCCGAAATATGCCGATAGCGGCGTATCGGGCCGCCAGTGGAATGTCACGAACCAGATGATCCTCAAGGGCGAAGCCGGCTTCTTTATCATGGGTGGCTGGGCCATCGGTGAAATCGTTGCGGCCGGCAAGAAGCCGGGCGAGGACGTGCTGTGCTCGATCGGTCCGAACAATGCGCCGGCCGTCGTCAATGGCGACGTCTGGGCGATGCCCGTCAAGGGCGACAACTTGACCGAGGCGCAGAAGAAGCTTGCCGAACTGACGACGTCGCTCGAGGTTCAGTCGAAATTCACGACCGCCATGGGCTCGCTGCCGATCCGGACGGGTGTTGATGCCTCCGGCTACAATGCTTGCGCCACAGCCGGTGCCAGCGCCATCGAGAAGGGCAATTCCGTCGCGGCGCTCATGATCCCCTTCTCGCCGGAAAAGGTCGGGGCGCTGGGTGCTGAACTCAAGGTTCTCTGGGCCAAGCCCGATGGGAAGCCGGATGATTACATCACGGCGGTCGCGGGCGTCCTCGAAAAATACTGATCGGACCAAACGCTTGCTGATCGGCATCGTCGGTCGGCTCCATTTTCGTCAGCATCATCCAGGGTTAGAACAATGCATGGGCTTTGGCGCGGAAGGTTGCAGGTCACTCTGGCCATGCTTCCAGCGTGGATCATTGTCATCGGCGTCTTTATTGGCGCGATGATCTGGACCTTTGTCATTTCGATGACGAATTCCAGGCTGATCCCGATCTATAAATTCAATTTCTTCGACCAGTATGTGCGGCTGATGAATCAGGATGCCTGGCTGGTCTCGGTCGGGAACCTCGTCGTTTTCGGCGTGCTTTTCATCCTGGTGTGTCTCGTTCTCGGCTTCCTCATGGCCGTGATGATGGACCAGAAGATCAGGGCCGAAAGCCTGTTCCGCACCATCTTTCTCTATCCCTATGCCATGTCCTTCGTCGTTACCGGCCTCGTCTGGCAATGGGTGCTGAACCCGACCTTCGGCATTCAGGCGACGGTGCGCGGCTGGGGTTTCGACAATTTCGTCTTCGACTGGATCGTCCGGCCGGACCGCGCCATCTTCGTCCTGGTTCTGGCTGCCGTCTGGCAGGGCAGCGGCCTTGTCATGGCGATCCTGCTGGCGGGCTTGCGCGGCGTGGATGAAGACCTCTGGAAAGCCACGAAGGTGGACGGCATCGCCAAGTGGCGCGTTTATACGTCAATCGTCCTCCCCATCATTGCGCCCATGGCAGCGACCGCGACGGTGCTGCTCTCGGTTTCCGTCGTCAAGGCCTATGACCTCGTCGTGGCGCTGACCGGCGGCGGCCCCGGCAATGCGACAGAAGTGCCGGCCAAGTTCGTCATGGAAAACCTGTTCGAACGCCAGAATGTGGCGCTCGCCAATGCGGGTGCGATCATGATGCTCGCCGCCGTCGTCGTCATCGCCACGCCCATTTATTATGCGCGCCGCTATATGGCGCGGAAAGCGGCGGGCTGAGCCATGGCGCAACGTCAAGAGAAAAATATTGCCCGAATAGGCGTCTACGCCTTTCTCGCCATCATGGCGGCCTTCTTCCTGATGCCGCTTTACGTGATGGTGGCGACTTCATTGAAAACCATGGACGAAGTGCGCGGATCCTCCATTTTCGCCTTTCCGTTGCGCCCGACGCTCGAGGCGTGGAAGACGGCTTGGAGTTCGGCCTGCACGGGTCTTACCTGCTCCGGCGTTTCGGTCGGCTTCTTCAATTCGCTGAAGATCATGATCCCCTCGACTTTCCTATCGATCCTGCTCGGGGCTGTCACCGGTTATGCACTGTCCTTCTGGCGGCCGAAGGGGGCAGGCATCATCTTCGCAGTTCTCGTTGTTGCGGCCTTCATCCCCTATCAGGTCTTCATCTATCCGCTGGTCCGGGTTCTCTCACAGGTCGGGCTTTATAACAGCCTTGCCGGCATTATCATGGTGCATGTCATTTTCGGCCTACCGGTCATGGTGCTCATGTTCCGCAATTACTATGCCGGCTTGCCGCGCGACCTTTTCAGCGCCGCGCGCGTCGATGGCGGCGGGTTCTGGGATATCTTCTTCCGGCTCATGCTGCCGCTCTCCCCGCCGATCCTGATCGTGGCGGTGATCCTGCAGTCCACCCATATCTGGAACGATTTCCTGTTCGGTCTGGTCTTTGCCGGCTCCGACAACAGGCCGATGACCGTGCTGCTCAACAATATCGTCAACACGACACAGGGCGAGAAGGCCTACAATGTCGACATGGCCGCAACTATCCTGACGGCCCTGGTTCCTCTCGTAATCTACCTCGCATCCGGACGTTGGTTCGTCCGCGGCATTGCCGCCGGTGCAGTGAAGGGATAATTGATGACCGCCGTTTCCATCCAAGACCTCGAAATCCAGTTCGGGGCTGTCAAGGTCCTGCAAAACCTCAATCTCGACATTGCCAGTGGCGAATTCATCGTGCTTCTCGGCTCGTCGGGCTGCGGGAAATCCACGCTGCTCAACTCCGTTGCCGGCCTCATCGATGTGCATGGCGGCAAGATCATGATCGGCAACAAGGACATGACCCATGCCGAGCCGAAGGATCGCGGCATCGGAATGGTTTTCCAATCCTATGCGCTTTATCCGCAGACGACCGTCGAGGGAAACCTGACTTTCGGGCTGCGCATGGCGAAACTGCCGAAGAACGAGATCGAGCGCCGCGTCGCAAAAGTCTCGGACATGCTCCAGATCAAGCCTTATTTGAAGCGCCGGCCGTCGGCCCTTTCCGGAGGCCAGCGCCAGCGCGTGGCGATCGGCCGGGCGCTGGTGCGCGACGCCGATGTCTATCTCTTCGACGAGCCGCTCTCCAATCTCGATGCAAAGCTGCGCGCCGAACTGCGTGTGGAACTCAAGACGCTCCATGAGGATATCGGCAAGACGATGATCTATGTGACGCATGATCAGGTCGAGGCGATGACGCTCGCGACCCGCATCGCCGTCATGCAGAGCGGTGTCATTCAGCAATTAGCCTCACCGGAGGAGATCTATAACCGTCCGGCCAATCTCTTCGTTGCGGATTTCATCGGTTCGCCGGCCATGAACTTCCTCTCCGGTACGGTTGCGCCGCGAGGCGAGCGGGTCGAGTTCAAGCTAAAGGACGGCCATGCGCTCGATGTCAGTGCTTATCCCTTCGCCAGGCGACCGGCAGCGCCGATGGAGGCCATTCTCGGCATCCGTCCAGAGCACCTGGCAATTTCGCCGCGCGAGGGCCTGCTGCCGCTCGACATGGTGGTCAATGTCATCGAGACGATGGGTGCGGATACGGTCATTTGGGGAACCTGCGGTTCCCAAAAAATCTCGGTGCGCGTCAACAGCGAACTCAAGCTGAATCCGGCGCGCGGAAGCGCACTCAAGCTCGGCTTTTCGCTCGGCAGCGCCTCGCTTTTCTCCGCGGCCGAAGGTGTGCGGCTTTGAATTTCATGAACACAGGTGCGTGAGGCGATATGACTGATGAAATCTGGATCGAAGACACGCTCGCAAAGCTGACGCTTGAGGAAAAGGTGTCGCTGCTGTCGGGCGCGAATTTCTGGGAAACCGTGGCTATCGAGCGCCTCGGCGTTCCCTCCGTCAAGGTCTCCGACGGGCCAAACGGCGCGCGCGGCGGGGTGACGGAAAACGGGCCGACGGCGGCCGTCTTCCCCTCCGGCATTGCGCTCGGGGCAAGCTGGAACCCGGACCTGCTGAAGGAAATCGGCAAGGCGCTGGCGCAGGAGGCGCGGACGAAGGACAGCAACGTCCTGCTCGCACCCACCGTCAACATGCATCGTGGCCCGCTCAATGGCCGCAATTTCGAGTGCTATTCGGAAGACCCGCATTTGACGACGGAAATGGCGCTGGCCTATATCGGCGGACTGCAAGCGCAAGGCATCGGCGCAACGATCAAGCATTTCATCGCCAATGAGAGCGAATACGAGCGGATGACCATGTCCTCCGACATCGATATCCGCACCCTGCGCGAAATCTACCTGCCGCCTTTCGAGGCCGCGGTGAAGGCGGGTATCTGGGCGCTGATGTGCTCCTACAACCGCCTCAATGGCACCTTCACCAGCGAGCATAAATGGCTTCTGCACGATCTCCTGAAGGTCGAATACGGGTTTGACGGGCTCGTCATGTCCGATTGGACGGCGGTTAAGAGCGTTGCGGAAAGCGTCAACGCCGGCCTCGATCTCGAAATGCCCGGCCCAGCGCTTTATCGAGGCAAGAAGCTTCTCGATGCCATTGAGCGCGGCGAGGTCGATCTCGACATGGTCACAGATGGCGCGCGTCGCGTGCTGCGACTCGTGGATCGCTCTGGCGTACGCAACACGCCCCGCGTCAAGGCGGAGACGTCCGTCGATCTGCCGGAACATCGCGCACTCATCCGCCGTGCCGTGGCGGAAGGATCTGTTTTGCTGAAGAACAATGGTATCCTGCCGCTTGACGGAACCAAGCCGCTTAAAGTCGCAGTGATCGGCCCCAATGCCGCCGTGGCGCGGATCATGGGCGGCGGCAGTGCGCGAGTGAACGCACATTATCGGGTAAGTCCGCTCGATGGCCTGATGGCCCGTGACAATGTCGAGGTCTTATTCGAGGAGGGATGCACCAACCATCTCCTGTTGCCGGTCGTGTCCGGCAAGATGACGACGCGCTTTTACAACAACGAAGATTTCGGCGGGCCGGCTGTCTTCAAACGGGAATATCCGAGTTCGGACGCCAAGTGGTTCGGCTCGCATGAGCCGGGCGTCAATCTGCATCTCTTCACGGCGCGCTCTTCTTTCGATGTCACGCCGGAGAGGACTGGGCGTTATGAACTCGGTCTTGCCAATGCCGGCCTTGCACGACTTTATGTCGACGACGCGCTGACCATCGACGGCTGGGAAGGTTGGGCACCAACGGGGGCAACCTACTATCATTTTGGCGGCGATGAGCGTCAGGTCGAAATCGAGCTTGAAGGAGGCCGGACCTATCACTTCCGTGTCGACTATCGCTCGACCACCGGGGTCATGGATGGCATTCAGGCGTTCCGGGTTGGTCTGTCGCTGCCGCCGGGCGAGGCGGGGCTCGTCCGCGCCGAACGCGCGGCTGCCGCCGCAGATGTCGCTCTCGTCTTTGTCGGGCGGACGGCCGAGTGGGACAGCGAAGGCCGCGATCTGCCGGGCATCGATCTCCCCGGCGCGCAGGATGAACTGATTTCCCGCGTGGCGGCGGCCAATCCAAACTGTGTCGTCGTGTTGCAGACCGGCGGGCCGGTTGCCATGCCGTGGAAAGATGATGTCGGGGCGATCCTGCAAAGCTGGTATCCGGGACAGGAACTCGGTCATGGCGTGGCAGATGTGCTCTTCGGTGACGCCGAACCCGGCGGCCGCCTGCCGCAGACCTTCCCCGCGACGCTGTCAGCCAATCCGACGATCGGCAATTATCCCGGCGAGAACGGCCATGTCGCCTATCGCGAAGGCGTATTCATCGGCTACCGGCACTATGATCGCGCTGGCGGCGAGGGCGTGCTTTATCCCTTCGGCTTCGGCCTTTCCTACACGACGTTCGAACTGGGTGAGCCTCGGGCGTCCGCCCGGACGATTAGTCCCGGCGACAGCGTGATGATCACTACGCCCGTTCGCAACACCGGTGGGCGGGCCGGCAAGGTCGTGGTTCAGGTCTATGTCTTACCGCCGAAGGGGCATGACCGTCCGGTGAAGGAGTTGCGCGGCTTCAGCACGCTCACGCTTTCCGCCGGCGAAGAAGGGAGGGCGGACATTGCTCTTGGCATGCGATCGCTCGCCTATTTCGATGCCCAACACAACGCCTGGCGCGCACCGGCTGGCGACTACACGATCCTGATCGGCACATCCTCTGTCGATCTGCCGCGCAATATTACAGTCACTCTGGAGGATGACTGGGAGGAAGTCTGTGCGATGGCGGCCCCCGAGACCTGACGGGGCCGTCTTGAGGCCAACTCTGGGCGGCTTTCTCTTTCGTGTTTGGGGCCTCACGTCGGGCGGCTTCGCCACGCGGTTTGCCGGACCGTTCTAGCGTAGTGTCTCCGGGGTCCGATGATAATCGTAGGGACAGGGCTGAAAGTTTTGCAGAATATCGCTCACCTGTTCAACCATCCAGTTGCGCGCGTCGCTGCGCAGCGTCTGCCCACCATGCCAAAGCAGCCGGACCTTGAAATTCGGCATGACGAAGGGCAGCGGCAGCCATCGGAGATTGAAGCGCTCGGAGAAGCTTTCGGCGGTGCGTGATGGTAACACGCCGATGAGATCGCTCTGGCTGATCACGAAGGGCAGAGCGGTGAAATGCGGTAGCACTATATGGACGTGCGCCGGCTTCGGCCCTCCGACCGTTGCAAGGCTTGAAACCTGCCAATGTTCGGAAGCACCGTTGACGACGGCGTGGCCGTTGGCCAGAAACTCGTCCAAAGAGAGCGTATTGCCGATGGTTGGATGATTCTTCCGAATCAGGGCGACATAGTTCTCCTCGAAAAGATCGCGCTGCCTGAGATCCGGATCGATCTTTTTCAGGTTGCCAATGGCAAAATCGATCTGCCGAAGCTTGAGCTTCTGCTCGACCTCATGGACGGCCAGCGGCACGATGTCGAGCCGGATCGAGGGTGCGATGCTCGCCAAAGCGTCGGCAATCGGTGGTAGAAAGGTCATCTCGCCCAGATCGGACAATGCAATGGTAAAATGCTCCTTCGCGTCAGCCGGAATGAAAGGCTCGTCTGCCTTCAGGGCATGATCGAGACGGTGCAGCGCCGTCGCACATTCACGATAGAGATGGGTGGCATGCGCTGTTGGCGACATGCCCTGTGGGCCACGCAGGAAAAGCGGATCGCTGGTAATGTCGCGCAGGCGCGACAGCGCTTGCGACACGGTTGGCTGCGACATATTCAGCCGGTTCGCAGCTGCAGTCACCGTCTGGCACTCGTGTATCGCAACGAGAACGCGCAACAGATTCAGGTCTTGCATGTAGGCCTCCTCCCGAGATGCTCAACATTTATGTCTCAGACGCGCAGTGCCTCTCCATCGACAAGGGTGAGCAGGCTGGCAAAGGTCGTCGTGACCGGCGTGGCAATACCAAGTGTCTCGCCCGCCTTGCTGACCGCCCCCGTAATCGTGCCGATTTCCATAGTCCGGCCGGCAAGTCGGTCCTGCAGCATGGATGGCTTATGCTGCCTGTGATTGGCAAAGGCGTGTTCGACCGACTCCCGGATATGATCTGCATCGACGGCAAGGCCGCGCGCCTTTGCGACCGCGATAACCTCATCGAGGATGGTGAAGACGATGTTGCGCGACTCCTGCCGGTCGCCCATTTCGCCAACGGTCAGTCCTGTTATGGCAGCAAGCGAGTTGAGCGCAGAATTGAAGGCCAACTTTTCCCAAATTGCCACTTCGACATGCGGATCGAGCTTGCAGTTGAGGCCTGCCCCATCGAGGGCGCTGGCAACGGCCTCCAACGTCTCGGAAACCTGGCCGCTCGCGGCCCAGACCTTGATCTCACCTTCGCCGGGAACATTGACCAGGCCCGGCTCGATCAGCGTCGAGGGCCAGTTGGTCATGCCCATGACGATGCGGTCGCGGGCAATGAAGGACTCGATTGCTTCGACATTACCGATGCCGTTTTGAACCGTCAGTGCCCAGGTATCCTTGCCGATGACATGTTTCGCCGCCTCCATCGCGGAGGACGTATGCATGCCCTTGGTGAAGACGATCAGCAGATCGAAAGGATCAATATAGCGATCCGCCGGGCCGATCGGCAGGCTGTAAGCCTTCTCGCCGAAAAGGCCCGTCATCCGAAGCCCTTTGGCGCCAATGGCGTCAATCATCCTGCCGGATACTTCGATGAGGGAGACCGAGTGGTCCTTTTCCGCCAAGCGTCCGGCAAACAGGCTTCCCATGGCTCCAGCCCCGATAATAGCGATCTTCATGTGTCCCCCTCCTTTTCCGGCTCCTTCGTCCTGGCCATAGGGGTTCGAAATACCTTTATTAGGATAGTTTGTCATCAAATATTTGGACATCAAACTATCTTGCTGACCAATAGCGCATCGGATAGGGTTCAAGCGTACAGGAGATGGGCAGGTTGAAGCTGGCGCAATGGCTGGGATATCTGCCGTGGTGTATCGGCGGCAGATCCGGCAATCGCGACACTACCGTCCGAGGAGGAGGAAACCATGGATAACATTCAGCTTTTGATCGACAATGAAGACCGCGCAGCACTGTCGGGCGGGATATATGAGCGCATCGATCCGGTGACCGGAGAGATCGCGACGAAGGCGGCCGCCGGTAAGGCGGACGACGCCCATGCCGCGGCTGATGCCGCCGCTGCGGCCTTCGCTCAATGGTCGGCATCGGGGCCGGGCGAACGCCGCAAGCTGCTCTTGAAGGCAGCCGACATCATGGATTCCAAGGCGAGCGAATTCATCCGCCTGATGACCGCCGAAACGGGCGCAACCGCGCCCTGGGGCGGGTTCAATGCCATGTTCGCCGCCAATATCCTGCGCGAGGCTGCAGCGATGACGACGCAGATTTCCGGCGAGATCATCCCGTCCGACAAGCCCGGTACGCTTGCCATGGGCATTCGCCAGCCTGCCGGCGTCTGCGTTGGCATCGCGCCTTGGAACGCCCCCGTCATCCTTGGCACGCGGGCAATCGCCATGCCGCTTGCCTGCGGCAACACGGTCATCCTCAAAGCCTCCGAGATGTGCCCGGGCACGCATCGGCTCATTGGCCAGGTGCTGCGCGAAGCGGGCTTCCCTAACGGCGTCGTCAATGTCGTCACCAACGCGCCGGCCGATGCGGCCAAGGTTGTTGAGACGCTGGTTGCCCATCCGGCGGTCAAGCGCATTAATTTTACGGGCTCTTCCCGCGTCGGCAAAATCATCGCGAAGCTTGCGGCCGAGCATCTCAAGCCGGTTCTGCTCGAGCTCGGCGGCAAGGCGCCCTTCCTCGTTCTCGATGACGCGGATCTCGATGCGGCCGTCAATGCCGCCGCTTTCGGCGCTTACATGAACCAGGGCCAGATCTGCATGTCGACGGAACGCATTATCGTGGATGCCAAGGTCGCGGATGCTTTCGTTGAAAAACTGGCGGCCAAGGCGAAGGCGCTTCCGGCCGGCGATCCGCGCGGTCACGTTGTTCTGGGCTCACTCGTCACGCCTGAGGCGGCCGAACGAGTGCAGGAAATGGTCGATGACGCTATCGCCAAAGGTGCGGCGCTCGTTGCCGGTGGTACGCATAATGGTTCCATCATGGCAGCAACGCTCGTCGATCGCGTCACGCCCGACATGCGCATCTATTCCGAAGAATCCTTCGGTCCGGCCAAAAGCGTAATACGTGTGAACGGCGATGAAGAGGCGATCCGCGTCGCGAATGATACGGAATATGGGTTATCATCCGCCGTCTTCAGCCGGAATGTCGAGCGCGCCATGGCCGTTGCTCGCCGAATTGAAAGCGGGATTTGCCACATAAACGGTCCGACCGTGCATGACGAAGCTCAAATGCCGTTTGGTGGGGTCAAGGCTTCAGGTTACGGCCGCTTCGGCGGACGTGCAGCGATTGCCGAATTCACCGATCTGCGTTGGATCACGGTGGAAGACGCACAGCAGCATTACCCGTTTTGAAGCCGCAACGGAGAGCGATCGTGACAGTATCACCCAAGCCCGCCGAAGATTCGCCGAGTGAGAACGAAAGTGACGTTCTTATACCGACGGCATTCAGGGACGTCGTCGGTTATCATCTTCGCGTGGCCCAGGAGGTTTCTTTCCAGACATTCAGCGCGATGCTTGAAAAGAGCGACCTGAAGCCTGGCTGGTATTCGATTCTGACGATCCTTTCCGAATATGACGAGCTGACCCCTTCGGAATTGAGCAGGGTCTGCGGTCGCGACCGCTCGACTCTGACTTCGACGCTGAAGGGGCTTGCCATTCGCGGCCTGATCGAACGGCGGCAAAATCCCAACGATCAGCGCAGCTACAGCGTCAGCCTCACAGACGAGGGTTGCAAAATGCATAAGCGGCTGCATGCCGTCGCACGTGAGCACGACCGCCGTCTGGATGCGATCGTAGGGAAAGACAAGGAAGCCCTGATCGCGATCCTGGCAAGAATTGTCGATGCGCTCGGCAAAGGCTGAAGTCGCTCGCAGCGTCGCTGACCGACCCTAAGGCACCGGTTCGCTGGCGATTGGAAGACATTTCGAACCCCGGGATTTCCCGCGCAATTCGGCTTGGAGGAGAGCCGGAAATGGTTGCGGCTTTCCCGTGAACTTCAAGGACGGAAAAGGGCGTTCAGTCAAAAAGTACGTCCCATCCCACTATCTACGTTCTCAGCCATCTCTGAGCAGATTGAAAGCGAGTAACATTCATGATGGATGAAAAGGCTCCAACGATAACCGCCGGCGGTGCTTTGCTTGCGCGCCTGAAGGCGGTGGGTGTCGATTACATTTTCGCCAATTCCGGGACGGATTTCCCGCCGATCATCGAAGGGCTGGCAGAAGCTTCGGCCAAGCAGATCCCGCTACCAAAGGCCATCGTCATCCCGCATGAAAACGCGGCCATGGGCATGGCGCATGGTTACTATCTGGCGACGGGGCGAGCGCAGGCAGTGATGGCTCATACCAATGTCGGTCTCGCCAATTGCGCGATTGGTGCCATCAACGCTGCGACCGAGCATGTTCCCATGCTCGTCTTCTCCGGCCGCACGCCCGTCGTCGAAAAGGGCCGGCTCGGCGCCCGCACGGTGCCGATCGGCTGGGGTCAGGAAATGCGTGACCAGGCCGCCATGATCCGCGAATCGGTCAAGTGGGACTACGAGCTGAAATTTCCGGAACAGGCGGTCGACATCATCGACCGGGCCTTTGCTATCGCCAATTCCACCCCACGCGGGCCGGTCTATCTGAGCCTGCCGCGCGAGGTTCTCTGTGAGCCTTGTCCGTCGGACGAGCTCGAAGGCCGGGCAACGATTGCGGCCGCGAGTGCCGCGCCGCGCCGCGCCGATATCGAGGCTGTCGCCAAACTGCTGAGCGAAGCAAAGAACCCGCTGATCATCGCGCAGCGTGGCGCAGGCTCGGCGGAAGGTTTCGAGACCCTGTCGCGCCTTGCCGACGACTGGGGCATTGCGATTTGTCAATATTGGGCCATCCAACTAGCCGCGCCGACCGACCATCCTATGGCGGTGGGCGGCGATCCGGCCGAATGGCTTGCCAAGGCCGATCTCGTACTGGTGATCGACAGCCTTGCGCCATGGTCGCCCGACATTCATGCGCTAAAGCCCGGCTGCAAGGTTGTGCATATCGGCGAGGATCCGCTCTATGCGCGCTTCCCCATTCGCAACTTCCCCTGTGATCTGGCGCTTGTCGGCGATACCGCCGATGTCATCATAGAGTTCGCCGATGCGGCTTCAGGCTTCCTGTCGAGGACGGAAACGGCGCGCGATGCTCGCCGCGCCGAGGTCGCAACTGCCGCCGCTAAGAGCCGCTCCATCGTTCTCGAACGCGCCGCGGCGGGCCGTGGCCCGGTCATGTCCAAGGCCTTCGTCAGCACCTGCCTTTCCAAGGCGATTGAGGGAATGGACGCGGCGGTACTTTCAGAGCTTGGTGCGCCGCTAGAGGAGCTGACGTTGCGCTCGCCCAATAGCTGGTTTCAGGAACCGCATTCCGGCGGTCTTGGTTGGTGCTTTCCGGCAGCGCTTGGCATGAAGCTCGCCCGGCCGGACAGGCTGGTCGTCGCCACCATGGGCGATGGCTCCTACATGTTCTCCAACCCAGTTGCCTGCCACCAGATTGCTGAAGCGGCGGAAATTCCGCTGCTTATTCTGGTTCTAAACAATTCCGAATGGGGGGCAGTACGCCAGTCGGTGCTCGGCGTCTATCCGGACGGATATGCGGCGAAGGCGAACACCATGCCGCTGGTTTCGCTTGCGCCGACGCCGGACTTTACCAAGGTGGCGGCGGCGAGCCGCGCCTGGACTGCCCGGGTGGATCGCGCGGAGGATCTCGACGCGGCTCTGGCAGCCGCGATCGAACAGGTGACGATACACAAGACCCAGGCTCTCGTCGAAATCCGGATCGCGCCCTGATGACCCTTCTCAACGTCGAGGAATACAGGCGCAAGGCGCGACGCCTGTTACCGCGCTTTGTCTTTGACTATCTGGACGGCGGCTCCGAAGACGAGGTCGCGCTCAAGGAAAACCTTAGGGCTTTCGAGGCGATCAAAATGACGCCACGACTGCTCAACAATGTCTCCGCCCGCGACTACAGCGTCGAATGGTTCGGGCAACGTCTACCGATGCCGATCGTCATCGCGCCGACCGGGCTTAACGGCCTTTACCGGCGTGACGGAGATATTTTGCTTGCCAGGGCTGCTTCCAGACTGGGTATCCCCTTCACCTTGTCGACGGCCTCGAATAATTCCATCGAAGACGTCGCCAAGGCTTCGAATGGCGATCTGTGGTTCCAGCTTTATGTCATGAACCGCGATTTCGCTGATCAGTTGGTGGATCGGGCGTTTGCGGCCGACTTCAGCCATCTGGTTTTGACGGTGGATGTTGCGATGGGCGGCAAGCGGGAGCGCGACGAGCGGAACAACTTCGTAATGCCGTTCCGCTTCCGCCCCAAGACAATCGCAGATATACTTTGCCATCCGCGTTGGCTGTGGGACGTCGGCCGGCACGGCGCACCACTAATGGCTAATCTCGCCACAGACACGGTGACAGATCCCAATACGCAGGCAGCACTTCTTTCCCGCAAGATGGATGCGAGTTTCGATTGGGACGATTTGAAACGTCTGCGCGACCGCTGGCCACGTCGTCTGCTGGTTAAGGGGCTTTTACACCCTGACGACGCTGAGCGCGCTGTCGCTCTCGGCGTTGATGCAGTCGTTGTCTCCAACCATGGCGGCCGCCAACTCGACATAGCTCCGGCACCTATCGACGTTCTGCCTCGCTTTTCCGTCGTCAACGCCCCGATCATCGTCGATAGCGGCATCCGGCGTGGCAGCGACATCGTCAAGGCGATCTCGTTGGGTGCGAGCGCGGTCATGATCGGCCGCGCTGCCCTGTTCGGCCTTGCTGTCGGTGGTGAGCAGGGGGTAGTCGAGGTGATTGAGCTTCTGAGACGCGAGATTGACAGAACACAAGCGCTGTTAGGGACGAGGGAGCTTGTGCGATCATCTTCCGGCGTATTCTTGCCTGATGCTAGAGGGGCGCTCGGGGCCGACTAGTATTTGCGTTGGCTAATGATGTGTCATAGCTCGGGGTAGGCCTGTTCTGGAGGAACGACCGCCCGAAAGCATGAGAGATGTACGAGCTGGAAAGAACGGAGCTATACTTCTTTCACGTTTTGGCTTGAAATGTACAAGCCTCCGTGGACTCAGGCCCCCGCAACCAATCTTCCCCCTCAAGGCCCGCCTAACGCGCGCTTCTTGCGTCTTGCCAACGCTTCATGCCCCAAACCATCAGCAAGCTCACGAAACAAACCAAAACACACCCGACGGCACAAAACAAAGCATCAACATGGAATATCCATAGCGCGCGCCAAAAAGAGCAAACTCCGAGCGCCGGCAAAGCGCAGCGCCCAGCGACGCCGCAACCAGAACGACAAGACGCGATCCAGCAAAGCGCGCGCTGAGAACAGCGCAATTCCGATCCCGAAAAGATTGCGGCTGATGCCGCAGAGCGCAATGCTGCCGTAATCCATGAGACGTACCCCTGTCCGCAATCTCCCTTCAGTTGCAAAGGACGTTCTGATGATTGCCACTCGCATGAAGCGGCTCTATCGCGAAATTGCCGCGCTTACGGTCCTGCTGATCCTGTCGGCCTGCGCTTCACAGATCATGAAGAGCTATATCGGGGCGCCGATCAGCAGCGTGATGCTGGACTACGGTCCGCCGGATAATGTCTATGATCTTGGCCCCGGCGCGCGCGCCTATCAGTGGCGCAAGCAGAAGACGCAGATAGTGGCAGGCCAATCCAGCGGCGAAATCCGGGATACGCGTCGCGGCAAGCGTTATGAACTCACCGAAACGCCTGGCTACGTCGAGCATACGGAATGTTTCTACACATTCTATACCCGAGGCTCCGGCTCCGATTGGTATGTGACGAGCTTCCGCCAGCCTTTGCTCAATTGCGAATAAGTCCCGCTGGCTGCTTGGCTCCAAGGTCTGAAAGGCAGTTCGTCATCTCGGCCGCCATGGCTTGATCGTTAGGGCCAAAATTCGCGCAATCTGCCGACAATATCGCGATCGGAAGAGGGAGAGGTGACCCAGACGCAGGCTGGCTCGACATCTCCGGGGCGCTTGCCATTCCGCTGTCTTCGATAGGCGCCGAAGGATTCTCGCAGACCACGGATGTCGGCACTCAACGAGCCATGACTATCCAGCGAAGTGATGATGCCGCTGTTCGCAAGGGATCACCTCAATCCCGGCCTGGTTCGTCAATTTTGCCCCATCGCCAACGCCATGGGGCATCGCTTTTCCACCAGGCAACAGAAATCAGCACTGCAGTGGGGAAGATGATCGCCGCGGCGTAGCCGATTGGATGACTCTCCGCGTGAGGCCCACCGACGAAGATAATGGCCGTCAACAACAGCGCATAGATAACAAGTGCGATCCAGCCTTGCCAACGGTAAGGCAGGCCGGCTCCGTAGCCGTATGCTTTGACATGGAACCATGGGGCTTGGTTTCTCATACCGTCGATCCTTCGGGGAGCGGTCATTGCTCCGCTGCGCTTCTTCACCAGCATTGTCAGTCAACTTTCGAGCAACGGCAAGACCGCCAATCGTGCGACACGTGGTGGCTACGAATGGTTTCGATTGCATGCAGATGAAACGGCTGATTTTCATGACTAAGAGCGGCGAAGGGACCGATTCGGGGTTTGATCAATCATCCTCCACCGCTCTCCGTCGGGTAGGCCCTGGCTTGAAAAGCCGTACCGACCTCTGCAAATAGGCGATCAGAAGCGATAGTTCAGGCCTGCTTTGATGACGTGATCGGGCAGATCGGTTTTCGACTTGCCGCTCGATGTCGTCGTGGAGACGTCGTTAGTCATGACGTAGTTGTATTCGATCTTGGCCGACAGCCCGCCGCCGAAGCCCTGTTCGACGCCGCCGCCGACAAGATAGCCCTGCTTCCAGCCGCCGGAGGTGGAAACGCCCTTGCCGCCTTCGAACTTCGTCATCGTCAGACCCGCCGTGCCATAGACGAGCGTGCGGTCGAAGGTTAGGCCAACCTTCGCCTTGGCAGCACCCCGGAAGCGTTCTTCCACCTTGCCGTTCGGTACGCGTATCTCGTTGTTTCCGAGGTATGAGCCCTCCAGCTCGGCGCCGACAATGCCTGGCCCCACCTGGAAATTGTAGCCGGCTTGCACGCCGCCGGTCAGACCCTTGCCGCTGGCGAAAGGGTTGAACTTAGGCGAGGCGATACCGCCATGAGCGCCGAAATAAGCGCCGCTCCACTGGAAGGCCGGCGGCCGGTCATAGCCGGCATCCGGGGCTTGATAGGTGGTGAGATCGGCTGCGGAAGCGTTGGTCGCGGCCGTCATGGCCAGAGCCGTGAATAGAATAGATTTTGCGCTGAGCGACATTGCTAACTCCATACGAAACCCATGCGCCATTCCTGGGCGCTCGCAAGTCTCTGTTTGCGTTGGAGAACCGGATATCGGTTCCTGCTGCTCTCCGATGCTGTCCGTCTTGGGAGCGGATCAACGTCAGGAGATGCAGGTCATTTTGCCGGTGAGAATTGCGGGTACATTGCAGGATTCGAAAATATTGAAAAATTATTGAATATTTTTATAGGGTTGAGCAGAATTTCTTAATCATTTTTTAAGGATGAGGTGCTGCCAGGCCCTGAGGGCAGCCGTCGCGGAATGTCGGGCGAAATCGGGGCAGATCGGCATGATATGCGCCATGCCGCCTCCTTCCACGCTGATGATGACAGGAATCCCGATCGCACCATCTCCGGGATCGCGGGCGCCATCCTCGGCGACCATTATCTGAATTCGAAAGGTCTACTCGCAGCGCTGGCCGCTTGCGCGATCGAAGAGATGTAGCGCGCTGGCATTGAAGGCGAGCTTGAGCGTCTGCCCTTCCGCAATCGCGGTGCGCGGCGGCAGGCAGGCCATCAGCCGCTGCGAGCCCGCCTGCGCCGTCACGATGAGCTCGGGGCCTGTGAGTTCCGCGACCTCGCAGATAGCCTCAAGCTTGCCGCCTTCCTCAAGGCGCAGCGTTTCCGGCCGGATGCCGATCACCAGCTGCTGGCCTGGGCTGATATCGGCTTTTGTCGCCGGCATCGGCAGGGTGATCGATGTTCCGTCGATGCGGAGCAAACCTTGATCGGCAGTCGCGTTCAAAAGGTTCATCGGCGGCGCGCCGACGAAGGTCGCGACATAGAGTGTTGCCGGATGATTGTAGATCTCGTCCGGCGTGCCGAGCTGTTCGATACGGCCGTCGCGCATCACGGCGATCCGGGTTGCGAGCGTCATCGCCTCGATCTGATCGTGCGTCACGTAGACGACGGTTGTCTTCAGCATCTGGTGCAGGCGCTTCAGCTCCGTGCGCATCTCCATGCGCAGCTTGGCGTCGAGGTTGGAGAGCGGCTCGTCAAAGAGGAAGACTTCCGGCTTGCGCACAAGGGCACGGCCGATCGCCACGCGCTGGCGCTGACCGCCCGAAAGCTGGCTCGGCTTGCGTTCGAGCAGCGCTTCGATCTGCAAGAGCTTCGCCGCCTCGCGCACCGCCTTGTCGCGATCTGCGGCAGGCACTTTGCGCATTTCCAGGCCGAAGCCGATGTTGCGGTGGACAGAGAGGTTCGGGTAGAGCGCGTAGGACTGGAACACCATGGCAATGTCGCGGTCCTTCGGATGCACGCCGAGCACGGAGCGTTCGCCGATGCGGATATCGCCGCTCGTCGCCTCGGCAAGGCCGGCAATGATGTTCAGAAGCGTGGATTTGCCGCAGCCGGACGAGCCGAGCAGCACCAGGAACTCGCCGCTTTGGAGCGAAATATCGATGCCCTTCAGGGTCTCCACTTCGCCGTAGCTCTTGCGGATGTTCTGGATTTCGAGCGCGCTCATTGAACGGCCTCCTCGGATGCGTTGGCCGGGCCATAGCTGCGCGGCAGAGTGGAAATGGCGCGGGACGCGACCGCGGTCCCGGCCGAAAGGCAGGCTGCAGTCGGCTCGCCGCGGACAAGGGCGGCCAGGAAGCCGGCATTGAAGACATCGCCGGCGCCGATCGTATCGACCACCGTAACTTTTGGCGCTGTAGCCGAAACAAGCTTGCCGTCGGCATCGATGGCGATCGCACCATCCGGACCGCGCTTGACGACGAAGATGGCGCCTTCTGGCATCAATGCATGGAGTGCGCGGGCGGCTTCAGCGGGATCGTCCATGTCGGCTAAGGTCGTCGTCTCGACCTCGTTCATCAGCGCCACGCCGCAGCGGGAAAGCCAGCGTCGCGTGGCATCGCAATTCTCTTTGGTCCAACCGTCGAGCGGCCAACCGGTATCGAGCGCAACCGTGATTCCATGCCTATCGGCCCAGTCGAACAGGGCGTCATAGTCGCGTGTAAGATCTTCGGTTAGAAAGGCGCCGCAGAGCAGCGCATAGCCGCCGGCAAGCTTCTCGCCATTGAGAACCGCCAGTACGTCATCGAGATTGAAGCGCGGCAGGTGCCCGCGCGTCGTGAAGAATGTGCGTTCGCCGTCGGGATGCGTGATGCCGACCGAGAGCGTCGTTCCCTCGGGACGTACCGGCCATTTGCTGCTGCGCGCGCCAAAGGCTTCGCTGAGCCAGCACCCGAACTGATCGCTGCCGACGTTGGCCGCGATCTCGTAATCGACGCCGAGGCCTTCCCAGGCAAGCGCACTATTGCCCGCCTGGCCGCCGACACGCAGCTCGTCATGATCGACGATGATCTCAGTGCCGGCCTTAGGCCATGGTGCCGCCGGCCCAAGGATCAGGTCGATATTGACGTTGCCGATGACTGCAAGCGGCTTCATTCATTCGCTCCGGGTGATCTTGGTGGAGCGCACCGGCGTGCCGGCATTCTCCACCCGCTGGTCCGCAAAGGCGATCATCAGCGACTGGGCGACGGGCAACATCCGGAAGATGGCGGCAAGGCCGGTTTCCGGCTTGAAGCGTAGGGTGACACAGCCGGGAACCGGCTCTTCTTCGGAACCATCGAAGACGATAACCGGCGCGCCGGTTTCGATCGCGGAAACGGCCATGGCCGTCACGAGACCGGCGGTCGCATCATTGCCGCGGAACAGCACCACGCCGATCGAGGCGCCAAGCATTTCCATCGGACCGTGACGCAGCTGGCCGCCTTCGAGCGAGAAGCACGGGCGGCGCGAAAGTTCGGTAAGTCCGAGCGCCAGAGCCTCGGCAATACCCTGTAGACGCCGACCGGAGGTTACAACCGTCGCCACATTGGCGAGAGCCGCAAGCGCCGGCTGGATATCGAGTGTTTCGGGCGCGCGAAGCACGGAAAGCGCAGGCGCCGGATCCTGGCCGAGGGCGGCGAAGATCGCCAGATGCAGCGCGAAGGTGACCGTGAGGCTGCGTGTAGCGGCAAAGGCAAGCTCCGTGCCACCGGCGCCGACAAGAGAAGGCGCGGTCTTGGCGAGGAAGGAGCTACTTTCCAGTGTCAGGCCGAAAGTCTCGGCCGTGCCGCCCGTCTCGTTGAACCAGCGCAGCACTTCGGCGCTTTCGCCGGATTGCGATGTCATGAAGATCGTATGGCCCTCCAGCGATAGCGGCTGGCCGAGCTGTTCGGAAAGCGGCAGGGCAATCGCATCGATGCCGGCGGCGCGATAGAGCGGCTCGACGGCACGATTGACCGCGTGGGAACCGCCCATGCCGAGCAGCAGGAGCCTGCCGGTGCGTTTCAGCGAGGCAGCGGCCTTGGTGGCCATCTCGGCAGCGGCCTCGAAGGAGGCGAGTGCATCGGCATGCTGGCGGGCCATTTCGCGGTCGATGGCGGCAAGGCCGTCGGGGCGTGTTTTCTCTTTGGTCATGGTCATCCCTTGACGCCGCCATTGGTCAGGCCCGAGATCAGGGCACGTTGCATGACAAGGCCGATCAGCACCGGGGGCAGGGCGGCCAGCACACCGGCAGTCGCGATCAGTCCGTAATCCGAGACACGGCCGCCGGCGAGATCGGCAATGGCGACAGTGAGGGTCTTGGCGCGCTGGTCCGAGGTAAAGAGCAGCGCATAGAAGAATTCATCCCAGGCTAACAGGAAGGCAAAAAGCGCCGAGGTCGCCATCACGGGCATCGCAAGCGGCAGTGTGATGATTCGCAGCGTCTGGAACAGCCCGGCGCCATCGATCATGGCAGCCGCTTCGATCTCCTTCGGAATGGAATCGAAGCCGGATTTCATCAGCCAGGTCGTGAATGGCGCGAGAATCGTCAGATAGACAAGCGCCAGGCCGAAAACGTTGTTGAGCATGCCGAGATGGGCAAGGCCCATATAGAGCGGCACGGCAAGCGCCACCGGCGGCAGCATATAGGTGGCGATGACCATGGAAAGCGACCATCCGACGGACGGCGTGCGCGACACGGCCCAGCCGGCAGGGATAGCGAGCGCGATTGCCGCGATGGTCGCCATGCCTGCGACTTCGATGCTGTTGCGCAGCGACGAGGTGAAGGCGGCACCCTCGCTGTTTTCCAGCGTCGACAGCAGCAGCTTGTAGCGCGAGAAATCCGCCGTCTGCGGCCACCAGCGCAACGGCTTGGCGGCGAGATCGGCAGCCGGCGAAATGCTCATGATGAAGAGCCAGGCGATCGGTGCCAGGATAACGATGGCGAGGAGGAGGGCGCAGACATAGATGAAACAGGTGAAGAGCGGGCTTTGGCGTTCCATCAGGTGGCACTCCCTGCGGTTTTGCGGACAAGGGCGGCATAGGCCGCGGCAAGTAGCGTGACCAGCAGCGTGACGATGAGGGCGAGTGATGCGCCGGACCCCGCTCGCTGGAAGGAGAAAGCCTCCTGATAGACGAGGATCGATAGCGTGCGCGTGCTGTTTGCCGGGCCGCCGCGTGTCATCACCCAGATGATGTCAAAGACCTTGAAGGCCTCGATGGTGCGCAGCACCAGCGCCACCATAAGCGGTCCCACAAGATAGGGAAGGATAACGAAGCGGAAGCGCTTGAAGGGGCCGGCGCCATCGACCAGCGAGGCGGCGGTGATATCGCGCGGCACGGCCTGCAGGGCGGCGAGCGCAATCAGCGCCACGAGCGGGAAATTCTTCCAGCAGTCGGCAACGATGAGCGCCGTCAGTGCCGTGCCCGGCTCGCCGAGCCAGGAGCGATAGGCGTCGACGAGGCCAAGCTGGGTGAGGGCTGCGTTCAGCGCGCCATATTCGGGATTATAGATCAGCCGCCACAGCGTTGCGTTGACGACGGTCGGCAACGCCCACGGCAGGATCATCAGCGCGCGCAGCACGCCGCGACCTTTAAAATTCTGGTTGAGCAGCAGGGCGGCCAGCACGCCGAGCACCATTTCGGCGGCAACGGAGACGATCGCGAACCACGCCGTGGTAATCAGGGTGCGCTGGAAATTGGAATTCGCCAGCATCTTCGCGTAATTGTCGATGCCGACGAAATTACCGCCGGTTCCCACAAGCTTGGCATCGGTGAAAGAAAGGCCGACCGTGTCGACGAGAGGCCAGCCGATGACGGCGATCATCACCACAAGCAGCGGCAGCATCAAAAGCCAGGCGCGAGTTGTCATAGAGGTGCCGGACATGGCGGGCCCCTTCTTTCATTCTTCATGGAGGAGGTAAGAGGCGGGCGGCGATTGGCGCCGCCCGATAAGGGTATCAGAGACCGCTATTGTCGGCAGCAGACTTCAGTGCGTCTTCCGGAGAAGACTGGCCGAGCAGCGATTCCTGGATCGCCTGCTGAAGTGCGGTAGACAGTTCCTGATATTTTGGCGTCGTCGGACGCGGATACATGGCGGCTAGGCCGACCTTTGCGGCCGCGATCAGTTCTTCCTGGCCCTTCGTCACGGCCGGATCGCTATAGGAAGAGGCCCAGATCGGCAGGCTGAGCTTGGCATACTGGTTCTGCGTTGCCTGCGAGGTCATGAAGGAGATGTACTTCCAGGCCTCGTCCGGATGTTTGCTGGCAGAGGTGATGCCGAGGCCCATCGAGCCGTTGACGGCGGAAGCCTCGCTCTTGCCGGCAACGCCAGGTGCTGGCACGACGCCGACCTTACCCGCGACCTTGCTGTCCTTCGGGTCGTTTGCCATGTTGTACATATAGGTCCAGTTCAGCGCGAAGGCGGCATCGCCGTTTTCGAAGACCTTGCGGACGTCCTCTTCGAGGAATTCCTTGGAGTTCGGGTTGGTGAGGCCGGACTTGTAGCTGGTGACCATGTATTTCAGGGCATCGAGGCCGCCGCCGGTCTGGAAGTCCGGCTTGCCGTCCTTGATGAAGTCGCCCTTGTAGGCGCTGACGAGCGTGGCGTAGTCGCAGATTGCGGCTTCGGCCTGTGACCAGCTCCAAGCGATCGGCGTTGCCAGAAGACCCTTGTCCTTGATGATTTTCGCCTGTTCGTTCAGTTCGTCCCAGGTCTTCGGCGGCATCTTGATGCCGGCCTTGTCAAGGATTTCTTTGTTATAGAACAGGTACTTGGTATCGAGGATCCACGGCATGCCGTAATACTTGCCGTCATACTGGACCGTCGTCCAGGCGCCCGGCAGCACGCTCTTCTTCGTGTCGTCGGAGATGCGCGAGGAAACGTCGACCAGAACCTTGTTGGTCGCGTATTCGGCCGGCCAGATCACGTCGAAGAGCACGACGTCGTAGCCGCCGCCGGACCCTTGAGCGAGCACGGTCTTATCGTGCAGGCCTTCATAAGGGACGAATTCGAGATTGACCTTGATATCGGGATTGGCCTTGGAAAAGGCATCCGTCATGGCGCGCACGTCGGCTTCGCTATAGGCAGCCTGCGCCATGAAGAGGGCATTGATCGTGGTTTCGGCAAAGGCGTCCGAGGCGAAGGATACGCCGATCAGCGCTGCGCCGAGCAATGTCTTGTTCAATGATTTCAACATTCCATCCTCCAGTTTTTGACAGTCACGCGATTTTTCCCTTGGCGGCTGACGTCGCCATCGGTTGTCGAGCAGGCAATTGGCCGGGCTGGCTGCCGAACATTGATCGGAGCGTCGCTTAAGTTCCCCGGTGAAACTCTGTGGTTTCTTTTAAGTCAATTGTCTTGACTAATTTGTTCTTCAATATTCTATTGCTGTCAAGAGGGCAAAAGCGGATGAACGATATTCGCCCGATCAGGGCTACCAGCGGAACGAACCACGAAGGCACCAGCGCCCATAACCGGCGGGTGATCATCGATGCCCTGCGGTTGAATGGTGCGCTCTCCCGCGCCGATCTCGCCCGCGCCACCCGCCTGACGAAACAGACCGTCTCCAACATCATGGAGGAGCTGGAAAACGATGGGCTCGTCACATCGAGGGAAACGGTGCGCCGCGGCCGCGGCCAGCCCTCGACGCCCTATGGTCTTGTACCGGAAGGCGCCTTCGCCATCGGCCTGCAGATCGACCGCCACATCACACGCGCCATTGCCGTCGATCTCGTCGGCAATGTCCTCATCCGCAAGGAAGCGAACCTGCCAGCGGGCGGCCCGGCAACTGGCACGCCCGTCGTCTTGCAGCTCGTGGAAGACGTGCGCAGCGAATTGAAGCAGCGCGCGGTTCAGTCGGAGAAGCGCCTCGTCGGCCTAGGTGTCGCAATGCCAGGCCCGTTCGGTATCGAGCAGGAGGATGCCGACAATCCCTGGATGATGGGTGCCTGGCAGCGCTTTCCGCTGCTGGAAACGCTCTCGGCCGGAACCGGCCTCAACGTCACCCTGCAGAATGACGCCGCCGCCTGCGCGACCGCCGAACGCATGGTCGGCGCCGCACATGGCCTTGACCATGCCGTCTGCCTCTATGTCGGCTATGGTATCGGTGCCGGGCTCATCCTCGGCGGCGAGCTTTATAGCGGTGCGCATGGCAATGCCGGCGAAATCGGCATGGCGCTGCTGACATCAGGCGGAAAACAGACCCAGCTGGAGCATCGCGCCTCGTTGGCTTCGCTCTACGATCACCTCGGCGTCGATCCGATGGCGCCGGATATCTATTCGCTGATAGACAAGCGCGCCGCTGCCGACGATCCCGATATTCTCGCCTGGATCGAAAGGGCGGCGATCGACCTGCGCTGGAGCGTGCAGCTCATCGAAACCATCTTCGATCCGCAGACGGTGATTCTGTGCGGCGGCGCGCCCCCGGCGCTCGCAACGCGGCTGATGGCCGCCATGCAGCCGCTTTTGCCCTCCAATGCCGATCGTCCCGACCGGTTGCTGCCGCGCCTGCAGCTCGGCATGACCGATCCCTGGGCAGTGGCGCGCGGTGCGGCGGCAGAGCCGATCGGCCACGCCTTCGATCCGCGTTTCCAGGCGATCTTGAAATCCTGATATTCAGGGATGTCTCGGGCTGGCGCCGAGGCGGGCAAGCACCTTGTTCGGTATGCCGTAGCGCTGGATGACATCGCGGCCGTTGCGCAGGCCGCAGATCTCGCGATGGATGAACATGGCCCAGACGGCTTGCGCGGCGATATCCACCAGCCGCTCGTGCTCGATGCCCTCCTTGCCCTTGGCTTCACCCTCCTGCAAGGCTGCAAGCGCCGCTTCCACCTTCATGCCGTGATAGCCGAGAGTGCTGGCCCGTTCCGACATCATCTCATATTCGAGAATGCCGAGCCCGGTTTCTTTGGTTTGCGATGGATTGAAGTTGCGTGGCGGGCGAACTGTCATAAAGGGCTCCGCATGCTTGACGATCTGGCTTTCCGGGATTCTACACAATTCTAGCCCATTCCCCAAGCGAGCGCATGGCGGCTGCGTTATCTTGCGCCTGAGCACAAGAATCAGGAAATGCCGGGATTTTCCTGCTCGCCATCCGTTTTCGGGTGGTTGGCGACCGTCATTTGAGGTCCAATAGGGACATAAGCGCTACATCCGAGGCAATCTCGCCCGATGCCACGAGCGCAATTCAAAGAAAGGATATCGGCATGACCAAAGCTCAGAAAAATGCGGAAAAGCAGTATGTCTATCGGACTATCGATTCGCCGGTTGGCGCCTTGAAGCTCGTTGGCAGCGATGATGGGCTTGCCGCGATCCTCTGGGACAATGACCGCCCCGGCCGCGTGCCCTTGCTCATCGTGGCCGAAGACGACAGCCATCCCGTGCTGGTGAAAACCGAGCGGCAGCTCCGCGAATATTTCGCCGGCAAACGACAGGTTTTCGACCTGCCGCTTGATTTTGCCGGAACGGAATTCCAGCAGAAGGTCTGGCAGGCGCTGCTCACCATCCCCTTCGGCGAAACGCGCAGCTACCGGCAGATCGCCGCGGAGATCGGCTCGGCAGAGGCGATCCGCGCAGTCGGCGCCGCCAATGGCCGCAACCCGATCTCGATCATCGCACCCTGTCATCGTGTCGTGGGATCGGCCGGTGATTTGCGCGGGTTCGCCGGCGGTCTCGAGCGCAAGGCCTATCTGCTGCGGCTCGAAGGGGCTGATGCGGCGACATTCGGCTTTGCCGCGTGATCGTTTGATGGTCATTCAGGCAGGCATGAAAAAGCCCATCCGATCTCCCGGATGGGCGTTTTGTTTCAGCGCTGCTTGACGGCGCCAGACCTATTTCAGCCCTCGAGCCACTTCACCTGTTCCGGCGTCAGCTTGATGTCGAGCGCCGAGAGGCTGTCTTCCAGCTCGGCGATCGTGCGCGGTCCGATCAGCGGTATCACAGGGAAGGGCTGCGCGACGACATAGGCAAGCGCGATATGGATCGGGCTGCGGCCGAGCTTCTGCGCCAGTTCGATCGCCCTGTCGCGACGACCGAAATTGCGGTCGGAATACCAGACGCGAACCAGTTCCTCATCGTCGCGCTTGTCGCGGCCGGCGCGGTCGGTGAAGAAGCCGCGGCCCTGGCTCGACCAGGCGAAGTTCGGGATCTGCTTGGCATTCAGCCAGGCCTTCCACTCATCGTCCGAGGCGGCGATGCAGCCGGCCCAGATCGGGTCGAGCATTTCCGCAAGCGAGAAGTTGTTGGAAAGGGCCGCCGGTGCCGTCTTGCCGTTCTTCTCGGCATAGGCGATCGCCTCGTCGAAGCGGGCGCGCGTCCAGTTTGAGCCGCCGAAGATGCCGCGAATGCGGCCGGCCTTCACTTCGGCATCCATCGCATCGACGAACTCGCCGACCGGAACGTCGGTATTGTCGCGGTGCATGAAGTAGATGTCGACATAGTCGGTCTTCAGGCGGTTGAGGGATTGGTCGAGCTGCTTGGCGATCACGTCCGGATAGCAGAGCGGCGAATGCGCACCCTTGCCGATCAGCACGATCTCCTCGCGTGGCACGTTGCGGCTGGTGTGCCAGTCGCCGAAGATGCTCTCCGTCTTGCCGCCACCATAGACATAGGCCGTGTCGAAGGCATTGCCGCCAGCTTCATAGAAGGCGTCGAGCGTCAGCGATGCGGCTGCGAAATTCGGAAAGAACTCGAAGCCGAGCGTGACGATCGATGCCGGCTTTGAGATACCCGGAATGCTGCGCTTCGGAATGCTGTTGCCCTTGGTGACGGTCGCGCCTGCAATGTTCTGCGTCCGTTTTGCTGCCTTCTCGACGCTATATTCCAGGCCGATCGACGTGCGCCATTGGTCGAGCACCTTGAGGTTACCGATCGAATCGACCCAGCTGATGCCGGGATATGCGAATTCCTTGTTTCCGGCGCGGATGGCATCGCCGGCCGCATCGACCTCGAAAGAATAGAGCCAGCGATCTTCCTTGACCTCGATCGTCTCTGTCTCTCCACCCTTGATGACGTCGATCTTGCCGATGCCGCCCTTGTGGCCTGAGGCGAACCAGAAGTCCTTGACTTCGATACGGCCTTCGGAGCCGATGATGCGCAGCGTGTTGTCCTGGTTCGCCATGATCGAGCAGGACACTTCGGCGATGATGCTATTGGGGAACTTGAGGACGGCGGAAGCCCATTCGTCAACGCCGGTTTGGCCGAGATGGCCGACGCCGGAGACCTTTTCCGGATCGAGGAACGGCTTGCCGTCGACCGCGCCGGCGATCAGGCGGGCCATCGACACAGGATAGCCGCCGACATCGAGAATGCCGCCGCCGGCCGTCTCATTGGCAAACAGCCGGTGTTCCGGATTGACCTTGCCCATGTTGAAACCAAAGGATGAGCGGATGATGCGCAAGTCGCCGATCACGCCGCTCTTGACGAGCTCGATCAGTTTCGCCGTCTGCGGATGGACGCGATACATGAAGGCTTCGCCGGCGAAGACACCGGCCTTCTTGGCTTCATAGTAGATGGCTTCCGCATCGAAAGCCGAAAGCGCGATCGGCTTTTCGACGAGCACATGCTTGCCGGCGCGGATCGCCTTGATCGCCCATTCGGCATGGCCGGTGTGCGGGGTAGCGATATAGACGGCGTCGATTTCCTTGTCGGCGAGCAGGGCTTCATAACCGCTAACGATGCGCGCGCCCGGAAAACCGTCGCCGAGACCTGGCTTGTCCGGGTTGCGGCTGGCGATCGCCACCAGCTTGCCGCTGCGGGAATGGGCGATACCATCGGCAAAAGTCTGTGCGATCCTGCCGGGGCCGATAATGCCCCAGCGGATTGGTGTCTCAGTGGTCATGGAACGATCCTTTCCTAAATCTGCATGCTGTCTTGGGAGAATGGGAAGCGCCTACCGCAATCGGTTGCCGGCGCTGTCGAACAGGAATGTCTTGGCGGCCGCCAGCGCCACGGTGAGCTTGTCGCGGTTGCCCGTGTTGCGGGACTCCTCGCGCTCGATGACGATCTGCTCGCCGCCTTCGATATTGGCGTAGATGTAGCTGGTATTGCCGAGATGCTCAGCGACGTCGACATCGACGGTCATGTCGACGTCGCCGCGCCCCGCTTCGAGGAAATGTTCCGGACGGACGCCGAGCGTCACCGGCTGGCCGACTTCCACCTTTGCCGAGGAAACGGGCAACGTCAGGCGGATGTTGCGCTGGCCCTTGAGCACGACGGCGATGCGGCCCTGCTGATTGTCAGCCACCTCAGCCTGCAGGAAGTTCATTTTCGGCGAGCCGACGAAGCCTGCGACGAACTGGTTGGCCGGGTCGTCATAAAGGTCAAGCGGCGCGCCTACCTGCTCGATATTGCCGCCGCGCAGCACGACGATCTTGTCGGCGAGCGTCATGGCTTCCGTCTGGTCGTGGGTGACGTAGATCATCGTCGTGCCGAGCTTCTTGTGAAGGCGCGAGATTTCGACGCGCATCTGCACGCGCAGTTCGGCGTCGAGGTTGGAGAGCGGCTCGTCGAACAGGAAGATCTGCGGTTCGCGCACGATGGCGCGGCCAATGGCGACGCGCTGGCGCTGGCCGCCGGAAAGCTGCTTCGGCCGACGCTGCATCAGCTCCGTAATCTGCAGGATCTCGGCGGCCTGCTTGACGCGACGATCGGTGTCGGCCTTCGGATTGCCGTTCATGCGCAGCCCGAAATTAAGGTTCTGCTCGACGGTCAGGTGCGGGTAGAGGGCATAGGACTGGAAGACCATGGCGATGCCACGATCGGCCGGTTCCACGTCATTGACGATACGGCCGCCGATCTTGAGCTCGCCGCCGGAAATATCCTCCAGCCCGGCGATCATACGCAGCAGTGTCGACTTGCCGCATCCGGACGGCCCGACGAAGACGACGAATTCGCCGTCCTTCACCTCGAGATTGGCGCCGTGGATGATTTCCAGCGAACCGTAGCGTTTGACGATATTGGTGAGAGAAAGTTCAGCCATACGGATCTCCCGGAATTATTTGATTGCGCCGGCGGCAATGCCGGCGATGAAGTGGCGTTGCAGGAGAACGAAGATGATGAGGATCGGCGCCGTCAGCATTACGGCACCGGCCATGATGCCGCCCCAGGAGACCCTTGTGAGGCCGATCAGCGTTCCGAGCGCCACGGGTGCGGTCATCATCCCCGGCCGGGAGTTGATGAGCAGCGGCCATAGGTAGTTATTCCAGGAGGCCAGGAACAGGATGATGGCGAGTGCCGCCATCGTCGGCCTTGCGAGCGGCAGGGCGATGCGCAGGAAGATCTGCCATTCCTTGACGCCCTCGACGCGGGCGGCGTCAAAGAGCTCGCCTGGCATCATCGAGAAGGCCTGACGCATGAACAGCACGCCGAGCGAATTGAAGAGCGGCGGTACGATCAGCGCAACCCATGTATTCGCCAGCCCGAAATCGCGCGCCACCATGATGAATTGCGGAATGATGACGACGGAGTAGGGGAGCGTGATCGTGCCGAGGATGATGCCGATGACGCCCGAACGGCCGGCGAACTGGTAACGCGCCAGCGCCCATCCGGCCATTGATGTCAGCAGCACCGACAGGAAGGTGTAGACGACCGCAACGACGATGGAGATCGTCATCGCGCCGATGAAGTTGGTGTCGGCCTGCAGGTTCCGGAAGTTGTCCATGAAACCGGTCGACGGTGTCAGGATGATGCCGGGGCTGAAAATGCCGTAATCGGGCATGGTCGAGAAGACGAACATCATCCAGAGCGGAAACAGCCAGATGATGGCGAGCGGCGCCAGCAGGCCATGCAAGGCGATCGAGCGGATCAGAGTGGATCTGGATTTTGATTTCATTTCGGTTCGCGCCCCACCCAGAGATTGAGAAGAGAGATGGCGACAGCAAGCGCCGCCATCGTATAGGCGATCGCCGAGGCATAGCCGAAGTTGGTCGACTGGAAGGCCTGGCGATAGAGCAGCAGGCCGAGCGTTTCCGTCCCGCCGCCGGGGCCACCCCTGTTGGTGATCAGATATGGTTCGGTGAAGAGCTGCATGGTGCCGATGACGGACAGGACCACGCAGAATAGAATGATCGGCTTCAGGAGCGGCAGTGTGATGTGGATGAACTGCTTGAAGCGGCTGACGCGGTCGAGGGTTGCAGCCTCGTAGACATCCTCGGGGATCGATTGCAGCCCGGACAGGATGATGATGGCGTTATAACCTGCCCAGCGCCAGGTGACGGCGATGATGATGAGGACCATGGCGGCATGGGAGTCGGCAAACCACGATATGGGTGCTATGCCGATGCCACCGAGCAGCTTGTTGATGATGCCAAAATCGACGTTGAACATCAGGCGGAAGACCGCGGCATAGGCGACCTCGCCAACGACGACGGGCGCGAAGAAAGCGAAGCGAAAAATGCCACGTGCCTTCAACAGCGGTGAATTCAGCAGCACCGCCATGACAGTGGCGAGCGTGATCATGACCGGCACCTGAACGATCAGAATGATCAGCGTATTTTCAAGCGCGTTGTAGAATGCCGGATCACCGAACAGCCGCCCCCAATTTAGCGACAGGTTGAAGGTCCACGGATTAACCCGGGTATTCTGGAACGAGATCAGGAACGAATCGATGATCGGCCAAACCCAGAAAGCGGCGAATACCAGAAGATAGGGTGCAAGGAACGCATAGGCGCTCCGGTTTCGCAACCGCATGAAAGCCTTCTCCTTTAAGCGCAGGGAAATGATGCGTGACATCGCATCCCCGCCGCCCTCTAGAGCGTGACGCCGAAAAGTGTAGGCGGTTTTCGGGCGACGTCAGGCTCTAGAGGGCGGCGGGGATGCCGGGCGCGGCTTGGGATGCGCGCCCGGCAGTGTCACTCATTTCGCAAGCGGCAAGCCCGTCGCCGAGGCGATCTGCTGTGCCGCATCATCGAGCGCGGCCTTGCCGTTTGGATAGCCGCCGGCAAGATATTTCGTCTGGACGGCTTTGATGATCTCATCGGCGTCGCTGAAATATTGCGTACCTGGGCTCGGGTGGATTTTCGGCAGGGTGGCGAGGATATCGGCCCAGACCTTTTGCCCGCCCCAATAGGGCTGCGGTTCGTTGACGAAGGGATCCTTGACCGCCGTCAATAGCGACGGCACGAGACCGAAGGACTTCAGCATCGTCACCTGGCCCTCATTGGTGCCAAGCGTGTATTCGAGGAATTTCCAGGCAGCCTCTTTGTGCTTGGAGCCGCTGGCGATTGCGAGCGAGGAACCGCCGAGATTGGCCGCGTGCGGGCCGTCGGCCGTCATGCTCGGCATCGGGTAGACGCCCCATTTGCCGGCGAGATCAGGCGAGGTGGAGCGGACGGTGCCTTCATACCAGCCGCCATAGAGCTGCGATGCCACCTTGCTTGCAGTGTTCGCCTGAATTTTCTCGTTCCAGTTTGCCGCGGTCATCAGGCCCGCGTCCTTGATCTCTTTCACCTTGTCCAGCGCCTTGACGCAGCCGGGCTGGTTGACGGTGATGCTCTGGCTGTCACTCGAAAAATAGCCGCAGCCTTGTTCGTTGGCGAGCATGCGGAACCATTCGCTATCGCCATTGAGATCGGCCTGCGTCATGACGACACCGGGATTGGCGGCTGAGATCTTCTTGCCGGCGGCAATGAAATCGTCCCAGGTCTTGATCGTTGCCGGATCGACGCCGGCCTTTTCATACATGTCGCGGCGATAGAACATGGTAACCGGACCGGAATCCCACGGCATCGCGTAGGCGGCATCGCCGACTTCAAGCTCGGCGCGCTTGAAATCCGGGAACTGCTTCTTCAGCTCGTCGTTATAGCCGAGCTTCGTGAGATCGGTCAGGCAGTCCGGAAAGCGGTTCCAGAAGATCGAAGCCTTGTGGTTTTCGATCGACATGACGTCGGGCAGACCGTCGCCACCGGCGGCGCAAGCGGCCAGCATCTTATCGAAGACCTGCGGGTTGCCGATGTCTTGAACCTCGACCTTGATGTCAGGATATTTCTTGTTGAACCCCTCGACTGTGGACTTCAGCGCCGATGCGGCGATGTTCCAGCTCCAGACCGTAATGGTGGTTTGCTCAGCAAAGGCAGAACCGGAAGCGAGCAGGGCAGCAAGGGCCGTCGCTCCAGCAAGTTTTAAACGCATTGAAAATCCTCCCTTTTCAATTGCCGTCCTCAAGAGAACACGCTTAAACTAGCTGTCGGTACGCTTCTGTCTCCTAAAAAAGGAACATCGACTTGGCGAAAAGTAAGGTAGGTCAACGGGCGGTTTATCAGCCGGGCGCGAGCAGCGTCGAAGGGCTCCCAAACGTCCTGCAGATGTTTCATAACCACCCGTTGCCGATGGCAAAGCCGCATTGGCACGCGCAGGTGGAAGTCAACTACATCGTCCGCGGCACCGTGCATTACCGCATCGGCGATCACGAGCTTACTTTGAGAGCCGGCGAGATCTGCCTTTTCTGGGGCGGCCAGCCGCATCAGCTGGACGAGCTGTCGGAGGATTCGATCTATGCGGGCGCGCATCTGCCGCTCGTCCATTTTTTCCGCCTGCGGCTGCCGCTCGATATTTCCGGCCGCCTCATTCGCGGGCAGGCGCTGATAAGCTCGGCGACCGATGCTGCAGACGACGAAAATTTCGCCCGGTGGCATCGTTATGTCATGTCCGAAGACGGCGCCAAGGCCGAACATGCTGTCGCGGAACTTCTCCTGCGCCTGGAGCGCATCGCCTTCGAGCCCTATCGCATGGTGCCGGAGAAGCAGGAAAGCCTGACGAACGACCAGGCCCATCCGCAATCCTCGCGTAGCCTGGCGCGCATGTGCGACTTCATTGCCGATAATTTCCTGCACGACATCGATACGGTCGATATTGCCAAGGCCGCGCATCTCCACCCGAAATATGCGATGAACCTTTTCAAGAAATCCACCGGCATGACGTTGGCCAAATATGTGAACCTGCTGCGCCTGTCGCGCGCCCAGGCGATGCTGATGCGGGATGGCGCCAATGTGCTGCAGGTGGCGATGGACAGCGGCTTCGGCTCGATCAGTGCCTTCAACAAATCCTTCCGTCACATTGCCGGCATGACGCCTTCCGATTTCCGTCGCGACATGCGCGTGCTATCGGCAATGAATGTCGAAGCCATCAAGCCTTCGATGCATCGACCGCCGCAGCAACATTATCGTTCGTGAGACCTTGCGGTCATGAGCGATCTCGCGCATTGCTCCTCACCGATGAGGGAGGAGAATCTCATGCGGCAGTTTTCGGCTTGTATCGAGTGGTTATTCGCGCGCGACGGCGACGCTTTTGCCGATCGTGTCCGGCTGGCACATGCCGCGGGGTTCGATGCGGTCGAATTCTGGCACTGGACCAACAAGGACCTGGACGCGATCGCGGCTGCCGTCGCCGAGACCGGCATTGTGGTTTCCGGTCTTGTCGCGGAGCCGATGATCGCGCTGACGAAACCGGTAAACAAAGAGGCGTGGCTGAAGGGGTTGCGAGAGTCCGTTGCTATCGCCCAGCGCCTTGGCGCGCCGGTTCTGATCGCGCAGGCCGGCGATGATCTGCCGGAGTTTTCCCGTGCCGAGCAGCGCGCGGCCATCGTCGCTGCCCTCGGCGCCGGTGCCGATATTCTCGAAGGGTCCGGCGTGCGGCTCGGCCTCGAGCCGCTGAACACGAAAATAGACCATGCCGGCTACTATCTGTCCTCGACCGTAGAAGGCCTCGATATCGTCGATGAGGTCGGCCGCCCGGAAATCGGCATCGTCTACGATCTCTATCATTCGGCTGTCATGGGCGAGGATACGCGTGAGGCCGTCGGCGATCGCATCGACCGTATCGTCCATCTCCATGTTGCCGATCATCCCGGCCGTAACGATCCCGGCACCGGCCACATCGATCTGGCGGGGCGGCTGGATTGGCTGTTCGCCCAAGGCTATCGCGGCAGGGTGGGGCTGGAATACAAGCCGGCGACGCAAGATCCGGCGGCCGTTCGCGCCGTCGTGAAATCGCTCGGCGGTTAGAGCAATTCCAGGAAAAGTGCGTAGCGGTTTTCCGTCAGGAATTGCGTAAAACAAGGAGATAGAGCATTTTCGCGATTCGAAGAAAAGCGAAACGGCTCTAGACCGGCTCCATCATGCCGAAGACGGCGACGAGCCCGATGACGGCAATGCCGATGACGATCTCGGCGATGCTTCCAAGCCGGAGGGCCAGCAGCGCGCGAGCCGGCTTGCGGCCGATCCAGGGAACGAAGACGTAGCGGTTGACGATGGCCAGCACCGCCATGACGGCGACCAGCGCGATCTTGATTGCAAGCAGCCTCTGATAGGACGAGGACCAGTCCGTCGGCAAGCGTTTCAGGATCAGCAGCGTATTGACGATGCCGGAGAGGATGACGAGCGCGACTGCTGCGTGCCCGGCATTGGAGAACCGGCGCAACGCCACTTGCGCTTCCGCCCGGCATTCCGGCTGTCCGAGAAGCTTGAGGATAGGGATCAGCGGCACCAGCGCCCCCAGCCAGCCGCCGCCGGCAAGCACATGCACGATATCATTGGCCCTGTGCACCTGCTGCATCCATCCCTCCAGCATCGAGGCATGCCCGGTTAATGACAGCGAGGCAAGGCCGAGGCCGGCGCCCAGGGCCATCCCATGGCGGCGCCGGCTCTGTGGCAACAGCAAGGTGCAAACCATCACGATGGCTGCCAGCACTTGTGCCTGCCACGCAATCCCGACCGTGGTTTCGAAAACCACATCATGCATCATGCCGCCATTGAGCGCATCGCTCCAGCCGTTGCCGATATTCGCCGTCGTTACCGGCAATGCGGCCAGTGCCGTTAAAACCGCAGTCGCAACAATCAGCAAAAGCGGTTTTGCAGCCATACGCCAAACGGTGTCGGCAAGCGCTCTCGGCACGAACAGAGAGAGATAGGCACAGGCGCCCCATAGAAACATCAGGGATGCGTCATGCAGGAAGCGGCAGAGTTGGAGCGCTGTCGTCGGTTCCATCAGGATTTCACGATAAGTTTACAGGCGCCATGAATGGGACGTTCCAGTTTGAGGCATGTCGTTTGCGGCGGCAATCCGGCAGGCAATATGCCGAAGCTGCCCGGCACCCATGTTTTTCTCGGGTTGAACGGTGGGAATTTCTCGCACCAACGTTGTCAGCGCGATAAGATTGCGGATACGCACTGTCAACTTTCTCCATGCATAAAGGCGCCGTTCGGGACGCTTTGCCGCAAGGCGGGTTGGTGCCGCTGGCGAGGTCTGCCGTCGGAACCATTATCAGCGATGATTTCCGTCTTTCTGGCAAAGAATCGTCGCTTTTGAGTCCTTTTTGCAGACACAGTTGAGGCGTTCCGGGGCGTACGCTCGAAAGGCAGTTTCATGGCGGCATCCAGGATACGCGAAAAAATGGCCAATGGCTTCGGCCACCGTCGGCGCCGGGACTGGCTCGAACATCTCGACATGCCCACCTACGTCATCGGGGATGTCCACGGCCGTTACGATCTCCTCAGCGCACTGGAGCGCAAGATTTTTGCCGACGCGGCGGGGCTTCCCGGTCGAAAGCTCATCATCATGCTGGGCGACTTCATCGATCGCGGTCCGGCGTCAGCGCAAGTGGTTGGCCGCCTCATGGCGCCGCCGCCGAACGGTTTCGACCGCATCTGCCTCACCGGCAATCACGAAATGGCAATGCTCGCCTATGTCGATGGCGAGATATCTCTCGAGGATTGGGTGGCGCTGGGTGGTGATGCGACGCTCGCCTCATATGGCGTGGATATCCCTCGCCTTCAGCAATTATATCCCAAGCAGAAGAAGCTCGACACGTTTATCCGCACCTGGCTGCCCGATGATCACGTCAATTTCCTGCGCCGACTGCCTATTATGCTGGATACGCCAGAGGTGCTGTTCGTCCATGCCGGCATTGATCCGGATCGGTCGATTGCCGATCAGCAGGACGACGACCTGGTCTTCATCCGCTCGCGCTTCCACGACAGCGCACAGCCGCTGCCGAAGCTGATCATCCATGGCCACACGCCAGTCCAGCGGGCCGAAGTCAATGGCCTCAGGCTCAATCTCGATACCGGCGCCTTTTATACCGATCGGTTGAGCGCGGCCCGGCTGTGGCAGGGCCGCATTCATATCACTTCAACTTGATAGCCGGCTATAGATTGCCGATGCAGAGATACTTCATTTCCAGATAGTCGTCGGCGCCGTGGCGCGAGCCTTCGCGGCCGAGCCCCGATTGCTTGATGCCGCCGAAGGGTGCCGTTTCCGACGACATCAGGCCGGTATTGATGCCGACCATGCCGTATTCCAGCGCTTCCGCCACGCGCCAGACCTTTTTCAGGTCTCCGGCGAAGAAATAGGCGGCGAGGCCGAATTCGGTATCATTCGCCTGCTGAATGACATCCTCGACGGCGTCGAAGCGGAAAAGCGGTGCAACAGGACCGAAGGTTTCCTCGCGGGCGACCTTCATGCTCCGGTCGACGCCGGTCAGGATCGTCGGCGCGAAGAAGGTGCCGACACCCTCGATGCGCTTCCCGCCCGCCACAATGCGGGCGCCCTTGGAGACGGCATCCCGCACATGATCCTCGGCCTTGGCGACACCCTGTTCGTCGATCAGCGGCCCTACGGTCACGCCTGGCTTGAAGCCGTCACCCACGGAAAGTTCGCCCACTTTCGCGGCAAGCTTGGCGGCAAAGGCGTCATAAACGTTGGACTGAACATAGATGCGGTTGGCGCAGACACAGGTCTGGCCGGCATTGCGATATTTCGAAGCCATGGCGCCTTCGACGGCGGCATCGAGATCGGCGTCATCAAAGACGATGAAAGGCGCGTTGCCGCCGAGTTCGAGGCTGACCTTTTTGATCTGGTCGGCGCACTGGCGCATCAGGATGCGGCCGACCTCCGTCGAGCCCGTGAAGCTGATCTTGCGCACCTTCGCATTGCCGCAAAGCTCGCGGCCGATCGCCGGGCCATCGAGGCCGACGATGATGTTGAGAACGCCTGGGGGAATGCCTGCTTCTTCGGCGAGAACGGCCAGCGCGATCGCCGTCAGCGGCGTCTGCTCGGCCGGCTTCGAGACGACGGTGCAGCCGACAGCAAGGGCCGGTGCGATCTTCCGGGCGATCATGGCGGCCGGGAAATTCCAGGGCGTAATCGTGCCGACGACGCCGACCGGCTGCTTGATGACGACCATGCGCTTGTCGTTGGACGGCGCGGGGATGGTTTCGCCATAGATGCGCTTGGCCTCTTCCGCATACCATTCGACGTAGGAGGCGGCATAGAGGATCTCGCCTCTGGCTTCCGGCAGCGGCTTGCCCATTTCGGCGGTCAGGATTGCCGCCAGCTCATCGGCGTTGGCGATCATGAGATCGAACCATTTGCGTAAGATTGCGGCTCGTTCCTTGGCCGGGCGGGCGGCCCAGGCTACTTGGGCACTATAGGCGGCATCGATCGCTGCCGTCGTCTCGGCGGCGCCCATATCCGGCAGCGAGGCAAGCACTTCGCCTGTCGCGGGATTGATGACATCGAAGGTCTTCGTCGCCCCGCCGCCCACCCAGGCGCCGTTGATATAGCCGGCGGCGCGCAGGAGGCGCGAAGAGAAGGGAACATGCTTGGTCATTGCTGTTGTAAAGGACATGCTATGCACTCCGACAGGTTTCGCCCGGCAGGCTGCACGGACGGATAAGGGAACTACGCGGGTCGGCTTCGTTAATGCGAGGCGCTCGCCTCGATCAGCGATGCCTCGAGAATGTCGAGAGCTTCGCTGAACACGCCGTCCTGAATGGTGATCGGCGACAGGAACCGGATGACATTGCCATAGACGCCGCAGGTCAAAAGAATCAGCCCCTTGTCGAGCGCGATCAGCCGCACCTTGTTGGCGAAATCCGCACTCGGCAGCTTGGTCGCCGCATCATTGAATTCCACCGCGTTCATGAAGCCGGGACCGCGGATATCGGCGATCTCCGGCACCTTGTCGCGCAGCGATTCCAGCCGCTGTTTCAGGCGTGAGCCGAGTTGATTGGCGCGGTCGCATAGGCCTTCGTCGGCGATGACGTCGAGCACGGCATGGGCTGCGGCGATGCCGAGCGGATTGCCGCCATAGGTGCCGCCAAGACCGCCTGGAGCCGGTGCATCCATGATCTCCGCACGACCGGTGACGGCGGCGAGTGGGAAGCCGCCGGCAAGGCTCTTCGCCATGGTGACAAGATCGGCCGCCACCTCATGGTGATCCATCGCGAACATCTTGCCGGTGCGCGCAAAGCCGGTCTGAACCTCGTCGGCTATCAGGAGAATGCCGTGCTGGTCGCAGATTTCGCGCAGCGCCTTCATGAAGGCTGACGGCGCCGGATAGAAACCGCCTTCGCCCTGGACGGGCTCGAGGATGATGGCGGCCACGCGCTGCGGATCGACATCGGCGGCAAAGAGCTTCTTCAGCGTCGCCAGCGACTGCTCGACGCTGATGCCGTGCAGCGGTACCGGGAAGGGCGCATGGAAGACATCGCCCGGCATCGGGCCGAAGCCGATCTTATAGGGCGCGACCTTGCCGGTCAGCGCCATACCCATGAAGGTACGGCCATGGAAACCGCCGCCGAAAGCGATTATGGCGGAACGGCCGGTAGCGGCGCGGGCGATCTTCACGGCGTTTTCGACCGCTTCTGCGCCCGTCGTCACGAAGATCGTCTTCTTGGCGAAATCGCCGGGGACGATCGCGTTCAGCCGCTCGGCCAGATGCACATAGCTCTCATAGGGCACGACCTGGTGACAGGTATGCGTGAAGCGATCGAGCTGTTCCTTGACGGCAGCAATGACGCGGGGATGGCGATGGCCCGTATTCACCACGGCGATGCCGGAGGCAAAGTCGATATAGCGACTGCCTTCCTTGTCCCAGATCTCGGCGTTTTCGGCGCGGTCGGCGTAGATCTGCGTCGTCATGCCGACGCCGCGGGAAATGGCGGCGTTCTTCCGCTCTGTCAGGGTCATTGCAGTGGCTCCCAGGAAGGCGTTTTCGAATTATCTTGCAGAAGTTCTGCAAGTTATTTAGAAAACTCCTACATTTTTCCTGCAAGATTTCAAGCGGGATTTTGTGCGGGTGACAAGAACGCGCGAAAGGCTCCCATGGAGTGCCACGCGGCATTTAAGGCGCGCTAAGCCGCGCCATCCATGCTAAACGGATCGAAAGACAAAAATCAGGGATATTGGCAAATGAGCAGCATCGAGCCGGAGCGCTACCCCGTGCGCTACAAGGTGGCGGAAGCGGCGCGTCTTGCCGGCGTATCGGCCTCCACCTTGCGCCTGTGGGAAAGCCAGGGGCTTGTCGTCCCCTCCCGCTCCGAGACCGGGCACCGCCAGTACAGCGCCGACGACGTGGCACGGCTGAAGCGTATCTCCTGGTTCCGCGCCGAGCGCGGCCTCAATCCGGCGGCGATTCGCGAAGCGCTCGAGATGGAGGAGGGCGGTGCCGCCGGATCGGAGAATGGCGAGCAACTGGCCGCTTCGGATATCGGCCGCAGACTTCGCTCGCTACGCCACGCCGCCGGCAAGACGCTGGAACAGGTTGCCGGCGACATCGGTATGACGTCGTCGACGCTCTCGACCCTGGAACGCACCTCGCAGGGTGTCAGCTTCAAGACGCTGCACGACCTCGCGGATTATTATGGCACGACGGTATCGCGCCTGTCTGGTGAGGAGCGGGAGGATGTTCCCGCACTCATCCGGTCAGGCGAATGGCGTTCCTGGCCGGCGACGACGCCGGGCGTCACTGTCCAGCTTCTTGCCGAAGGACGGACGATGATGGATTGCCATCGCTTCGTGCTCGCACCTGGTGCGACGAGCGAAGGCGCTTATCGCCACGAGGGAGAGGAATTCATTCACGTTTTCGCCGGTCGCCTGGAGCTGGTGCTCGACAGCGACCAATTTTTCGATCTCCTGCCGGGTGATTCCCTTTATTTCGAAAGCCGCCGTTATCATTCCTGGCGCAACCGCCATGACGGTGAGACCATATTGCTCTGGATCAATACGCCGCCGACTTTTTGACAGGCGCCGGTATGGTTCTCACCCCGTCTGTTCTATAGAACGGACGAAAAGCGAATTCAGAAGGACAGAGCCGGGAGAATTTCATGGCTGCCACCATCCGTTATCATGAAGGCGATATTTCCACTGAGGATGCCGCACGCTACACCGGCGCCATTGCCATCGATACCGAAACCCTCGGCCTCGTTCCACGCCGGGACCGACTTTGCCTCGTGCAGCTTTCGCCGGGCGACGGTACTGCTGACATCATCCGCATCGCCGCTGGCCAGAAGCAGGCGCCCAATCTCGTCGCCATGCTCGCCGACCCGACGCATCAGAAGATCTTTCATTACGGCCGCTTCGACATCGCCGTCCTGTTCCATACGTTCGGCGTTACCACGACGCCGGTCTTCTGCACCAAGATCGCCTCGCGTCTCTGCCGTACCTATACCGACCGTCACGGCCTGAAGGACAATCTCAAGGAGATGTTGGACGTCGATATTTCCAAGGCGCAGCAATCGTCAGACTGGGCGGCGGAAACGCTGTCGCCGGCGCAGCTCGAATATGCCGCCTCCGACGTACTTTATCTGCATGCGCTACGGGAAAAGCTGACGCAACGCCTGCTGCGCGATGGCCGCATGGACTATGCGGATGATTGCTTCGCCTTCCTGCCGACGCGCGCCAAGCTCGACCTTCTCGGCTGGGAAGAGGCGGATATCTTCGCGCACAGCTGATTGCTTCGCTTGCAGGGCGAAATCCAGGGGCCGGTGCTGCACAAGCGGCATCGGCACCTTTATTTAGGGATCTGTTAAGGACTCGACTGCTATTTTGCGGATGATTTCCAGGTCTGCGCGTTCGCGCCTCGCCAATTCGGCCACTCGGCGCTAGGAAATCCACAGGCCGCATGAGCGACCTCGATTGAACCTGCTTCCCGCTTCCATCGTCGCCTTGCCAGACAAAGGAGCATGTCATGTTGCTTCCCGTTGGTGCCGTGTCCGCTGTGGGTGTGTCCATTGAGAAGCCGATCGCCGCAACGGCCGAGACCTCCGGGCTTCAGACGACGGCAACACCGCTCGCCGTCCTGTCGAGTGCGGTCAATGCCAGCGTCGAGGGCAAGCTGAACATGCTGCTGGTCGCGGCCCGCGAACGCATGCTCGACAGTCTGCTTTCCGCGATCGATACCGCCAGCAAGGTGGTGAATGTTTCCCGTGAGCCGGGTGAAAGCAATACTGCCTATGCGCAGCGTGTTGCCGCCGCAATCCGCAGCCTGACGCCACCGCAGCTCGCCGCCGCGCAGCAGCGTATGGATGCGCAGATGAGGACGCCGGTGCCGTTGCCGCTTCTGGCCGCAGCATTGGAGGACCCCGAAAGCCCGCAAGCGGTACAGCTGGCCCTCAGCCTTGAACAGGCGTCGGTCACCGAGCCGGATGCCGTGCTGAAGGCCGTCGTCAATTCCTATGGGCAGAACGCCGGGGAAGTGGAAACGCCAGCCCCCCAGGCACCTATATCTGCCCCGCTGCAGAAGGCAGCCGATCTGGCCGCCCTGGCAACGGCGCTTGCCGCTGCTGCAGACGAACCGGCCTCCGCTATCCCGACCCCTGCGCCTGCGGTGGGTACACCGGCGGCGGCTCAGCCCGCCGCACAGCCGACTGCGCTACAGCAGACGCCACAATCGAGCGTTTCCGTACAACTTCAATCCGCGTCGGCTGTGGCCGAAGCACAGCCGACCCAAGCACAGACGGCCACCCAAAACGTTGCCGCCGCCCCGCAAACTGCACCTGCCGGCAGCACTGCCGCCACGGCCGCTACTGTCCAGCCTTCCGCGCTCGCGTCTCTTGTCGATGATCTCACTGCAAGCGTGCTGCTGACGGCAATTGCCGCCGAAGCCGAACTCCCGACCGAAGTCGCATTGATCCGGTCGCCGCTGACACCGCCGCCCGTGCCGCGCGATATCCAGCAGATAGAAGCCGACATCAAACAGGGCCTGCAGGTCGTCATCAGTCCGCCCGCGATGGCGACCGATCCAGACCTTTTGCAGATCATCAACAATCCCTCCTCTTCCGTGGAGAAGATCATCGCCCAGGCGCTGACCGGCAATAGCGCGGCGCAGGCATCGTCAACGCAGCCACCGGCCGTTAACGAAGGCCCCAATCGCCCGGTCGCAGTGGCGGCCATGCCGGCGTCATTGGCGGAAGGGCCTGAAACATCCGGTGCTCTTCCCATCGCTTCCGGCAAGCCGCCGTTGCAGACGTCGCCTGCAACGCCGATAGGGGTGTATGAGGCTGCGGAGCAGGCGATGATGTCGGCGCCCCTGCCGCTCGGCGTTCCCTTCGTTGTGGCCAATTATCTGCCGGTCGACACTCCTGATAAGCACAGCGAATCGAAATTGCTCAATCGCGTCGATCCCGTCGGCGATGAGGAGGGCGGCCAAGCTCGGGACGAGGAGAACCCGCAAGATCAGGATGAAGAGCAGGCCCATGCGGAGGAATCGTCGGCACAGGCAGAGGGCGGGGCATCCGACGAAGCGGAAGCTGGCCCGGCCTCTGCGGGGGACGATAATGTCAGGCCGGAACTCGTTGCCTTGCCGCAGCCTCTGCGCGACCCGCTTCAAGACCACGCTTTCGATTTCTATCGGCGCATGGTGACCTGGGAATAGGCGACCTTGCAACGGACAGGCGGCATGGACGCCGCAGAACGGACAAAGAAAAACCCGCCGGATCGCTCCGGCGGGTCTTTTGTTTTCAGGCATCTACCGAAGATTATTCGGCGTTGCGGTTCTTCAGAGCCGCACCCAGGATGTCGCCGAGCGAAGCGCCCGAGTCGGACGAACCGAACTGAGCAACGGCTTCCTTCTCTTCTGCGATTTCCAGAGCCTTGATGGACAGCATGATCTTGCGGTCCTTCTTGGAGAAGTTGGTGACGCGGGCGTCGACAACCTGACCAACCGAGAAACGCTCCGGACGCTGTTCGTCACGGTCACGCGACAGATCGGCGCGGCGGATGAACGAGGTGATGTCTTCGTGGTTGACGAGCTTCACTTCGATGCCGCCGTCGTTGACTGCGATGACTTCGCAGGAAACGACTGCATTCTTGCGCAGGTCGCCGGAAGCTGCTGCTTCGCCGACTGCGTCCTTGCCGAGCTGCTTGATGCCGAGCGAGATGCGTTCCTTCTCGACGTCAACGTCGAGAACGACAGCCTTGACGACGTCACCCTTGTTGTACTCTTCGATGACCTGCTCGCCCGGACGGTTCCAGTCGAGGTCGGAGAGGTGAACCATGCCGTCCACATCGCCATCGAGGCCGATGAACAGGCCGAATTCGGTCTTGTTCTTGACTTCGCCTTCGACTTCGGTGCCAGCCGGATGGTTGCGGGCGAATGCTGCCCACGGATTTTCCAGCGTCTGCTTCAGGCCGAGCGAGATACGACGCTTGGTCGGATCGACTTCGAGAACGACGACTTCGACTTCCTGGCTCGTGGACAGGATCTTGCCGGGGTGAACGTTCTTCTTGGTCCAGGACATTTCCGAAATGTGGATGAGGCCTTCGATGCCCGGCTCCAGCTCGACGAACGCACCGTAGTCGGTGATATTCGTGACGGTACCGGAAATCTTCTTGCCTTCCGGATACTTGGCCTGGATGCCATCCCACGGATCGCTCTCGAGCTGCTTCATGCCGAGCGAGATGCGGTGGGTTTCCTGGTTGATGCGGATGATCTGTACCTTGACCTGCTGGCCGATGGACAGGATTTCCGACGGATGGTTCACACGGCGCCATGCCATGTCGGTGACGTGCAACAGGCCGTCGATGCCGCCGAGGTCAACGAACGCACCGTAATCGGTGATGTTCTTGACGACACCGTCAACAACCTGGCCTTCTTCGAGGTTCTGAACGATTTCAGAACGCTGCTCGGCACGGGACTCTTCCAGAACCGTACGACGCGAAACGACGATGTTGCCGCGGCGCTTGTCCATCTTGAGGATTTCGAAGGGCTGCGGGTTGTGCATCAGCGGGGTCACGTCGCGGATCGGACGGATGTCGACCTGCGAACGTGGCAGGAAGGCGATAGCGCCGTCGAGATCGACGGTGAAGCCGCCCTTGACCTGGTTGAAGATAACGCCTTCAACGCGCTCGCCAGCTTCGAACTTGGCTTCGAGCTTGATCCAGCTTTCTTCGCGGCGAGCCTTTTCGCGCGAAAGAACAGCTTCGCCAAGCGCGTTTTCGATACGCTCGACATAGACTTCGACTTCATCGCCAACCTTGAGCGTGCCGTCCTTGGCGCGTGCACCGAATTCCTTCAGCGCGATGCGGCCTTCGACCTTGAGGCCGACGTCTACAACGGCGACATCCTTTTCGATGGCGGTGATGATGCCCTTGGTGACATAGCCTTCAGCCAGATCGTTCTTGGCAAAGGATTCTTCCAGAAGGGCCGCGAAATCTTCGCGAGAGGGGGAAGTTACAGACATAAAATCTCCTGGCGTGTCCCGATCATGCAATCTGGACACTGATGCGCCGGTGGTTCGCGTTGAACAGGCCTGACCCCAGTCCGCCTCCCTTCGGGAAGCTATCCGGCGCTTGGACGGAATGTCAGGCTATCTTGAAATCGGCGGTTTCCGGCGCGAGGCGCGCGAAGGCCGCTCAAATTTTCAGGCATTTCGGCTCAGAGCGGCGTCGATGATCGACTTTGCCGTCTGAAACGCCGCTTCTATACTCATTTCTGAGGTATCTAGCAAGTATGCCTCTTCAGCTGGTTTCAAAGGGCTGTCGGTGCGGCCCATGTCGCGCTCGTCGCGGCGCTTCACATCCTCGAAAATGGCGTCGTAATCGGCGCTGCCACCGGTTTCGATGATTTCTTCGTAGCGCCGCTTCGCCCGGACTTCGACCGAAGCCGTCACATAGAGTTTTACCGGCGCGTCCGGGCAGACCACGGTGCCGATATCACGGCCGTCGAGCACGGCGCCCGGCTCCTTCTGCGCAAAACGACGCTGCGCTTCGACCAGAGCGCGACGCACCGCCGGCATGATGGCGATCTTCGAGGCGGCCTCCCCGATCTCGTGCCGGGAGAGAACGGCGCGGTCGAGCCCTGCGAGATCGACCTTGCGCGCCATGTCTTCGGCTATGGTCTCGTCGTCAAGCGGCTGGCCGGCATCGAGCAGGGCCTTGGCGGTGGCGCGGTAGGTGAGGCCGGTATCGAGATGATGATAACCATAGGCTTCGGCGATCCGGCGTGCCAGAGTCCCCTTGCCGGCAGCCGCTGGTCCGTCGATGGCGATGATCATGTCTTCTTCCGTCCCTACCCGATATCTCGTTATTTGCTGTAGCGACGCACCAGATCGGCCATCTCGGCGGCATCCGTTCGATCGATTGCGCCAAGACCTTCGGCCACGCCCTGTTGGTCAGCCAGCGGCCGGTTCTGGCTCACCTTCCATTTTCCGTCAATCGTCTCGATGTCGATTTCGATGCCGATGATGCCCTTCAGCTGGGCGGCAATGAACTCCGGCGGCGCATCCTCCACCGCCCAAGGCTGGGCGCGATCGCTCTCATTCTCGCCCGTCAGCGCACCGATCTGCGTGCGCAGCCAGACGGGGTCCTCGATCGTTCGCGCGTTCCCGCGCACCTGTACGATCGCATAGTTCCAGGTCGGCACCACTTTGCCGGTCTCCCGCTTCGTCTCATACCAGGAGGGCGTGATATAGGTATCGGCGCCCTGGAAGACGACGAGTACGGGCGCGCCGGCTGCAATCTCCTTCCACTGGCCGTTCGCCCTGGCCACATGCGCCTGCAGCGTCCCTTTCGGCGAAAGCTCCGCATTCAAGTGGAACGGCACTGCATTGGCGATCAGCCCGCCGTCACCAGCCGTGATGAGCATTCCCAGCGGATGCGCGCGGATCAGCTGGTGCTGCGTACCAAGATCGTCTTCGCGGTGATGGGGCGGCTGATACATGGCTTCGGTCCGTTTGCTGTGCCATTCCCAGGGTTTCCTGCCAGAAAACCCTGCCAGGAAACCCTGTATGACAAGGCTTCGAATGGCCAATGGCGCGGTCTATCAGTCCAGGGTTTCGATCGTCGCGCCCAATCTTGTCATCATAGCAAAAAATTCCGGAAAGCTGGTGGCGATCATGGCGGAATCATCGATCGTGACAGGATGTTCGCTCACAAGTCCCATGACGAGAAAGCTCATGGCGATGCGGTGGTCGAGATGGGTGCTCACTTTGGCGCCGCCGGCATTGCCGAGCCCCTTGCCGTCAGGCCTGCCTTGAACCGTCAGAGTATCCTTGCCTTCGATGCAGTCGACACCATTGAGCTTCAGCCCCTCGGCGACGGCCGAAAGCCGGTCGGATTCCTTCACCCGCAGCTCTTCCAGCCCCTGCATGATGGTCGTGCCCTCGGCAAAGGTGGCGGCGACGGCCAGCACCGGATATTCGTCGATCATCGACGGCGCGCGCTCAGCCGGCACAGTCACGCCGTTGAGCGTAGAAGAGCGCACGCGGAGGTCGGCGACATCCTCGCCGCCCGTCATGCGCCGGTCGAGGATCTCGATATCCGCGCCCATCTCCTGCAGCGTCAGGATGAGGCCGGTGCGCGTCGGGTTCATCAGCACGTTGCGGATGGTTATGTCGGAGCTGGGCACGATCAGCGCCGCTACCAATGGAAAAGCGGCGGAGGAGGGATCCCCGGGAACGTCGATCGTCTGGCCAGTGAGCTTGCCTTGGCCCTCGAGCCGGATCGTGCGGACGCCTGCCGCATCGGTCTCGACCGAAAGTGATGCGCCGAAACCGGCAAGCATCCGTTCGGTGTGGTCGCGAGTCATGACAGGCTCGATGACCGTTGTTATGCCGGGCGCATTGAGGCCCGCCAGCAGCACCGCCGATTTGACCTGCGCCGAAGCCATCGGCACGCGATAGGTCAGCGGGCTTGCCACTCCGGGGCCACGCAGGGTGACGGGTAGCTTGTCGCCCGCGACGGCTCTGATCTGCGTTCCCATGAGGCGCAGCGGATCGAGGATGCGCCCCATCGGCCGCTTCGAAAGCGAGGCATCGCCGATGAGGGTGGTCTCGAAATCATAAGCGCCGACCAGGCCCATGGTCAGGCGGCAGCCGGTGCCGGCATTGCCGAAATCGAGCGGTGCCTCCGGCGCCAGCAGCCCGCCATTACCGGTGCCGTCGACGATCCACACGTCGTCGTCCTTGCGGATCGCAGCACCGAGCGCCTGCATGGCCTTGCCCGTATTGAGAACGTCCTCGCCTTCGAGCAGGCCGGTGATGCGGGTTTCGCCCGCGGCTAGGCCGCCGAACATGAGGGAGCGATGGGAAATGGATTTGTCGCCGGGAATGCGGATCGTGCCGGAAAGGCCGGCCGAGCGGCGTGCCATGGCTGGTTGGGGAAGGGTATCGTGCGGCATGGGCAATTCCTTTGCGATGCCGGTATTCCATCCGCATTCTGTGCTGGCTGCGTTGCTCTTGCGCCAGATGTTCTGCGGTTCACGCCAGCTGGTTAGCACAGGCCCGTTCCCCAGTCATCCCGCCATGCGCAAAAAGCACGTGCGAGGTAGCTTGAACTTTAGCTTTGACAGAAACGGCCGCAACGATTAAGGGGACCGGCTGATATTTCCCTTAAAACGCCGGCTTCCCCGGCATTGCCGAATTTTCATTCGGCCATTCATGAGGCTTTGACAGTGGCGAAAGCGGAACTTGGAACAAAACGTACCGACCCCGATACCGGCAAGAAGTTCTATGACCTGAACCGGGATCCGGTGGTCTCGCCCTATACCGGCAAGTCCTGGCCCTTGTCCTTCTTCGAAGAAACCTCCGCTTCCAAGGAAGTTCCGGAAGAAGACGAAGTGGCCGAAGTCGATACCGAAAACACGGAAGTCGAACTGGTCTCGCTCGAGGATGCCGACGACGCTGCTGGCGGCGACGACATTCCGGATATCGGCGATGATGATGTCGAAATCGGCGACGATGACGACGACACCTTCCTCGAAGCCGACGAAGATGAAGATGATGACGACATGAGCGACATCATCGGCGTCACCGGCGACGAAGACGACGTCTGATCTGAAAGACAATCGGCCCGGTGAAAGAAAAAATTTCCCGGGCCGAATTTTTCGGCTTGCTATCTGTGAAAACCACAAGTAATAAGCCGCCACCCCGATGGGCGAAGCGCTCGGAAGGGACCCAGGGCCGGTCAAACGGCACCATCTTGATGGGGCTATAGCTCAGCTGGGAGAGCGCTTGCATGGCATGCAAGAGGTCAGCGGTTCGATCCCGCTTAGCTCCACCAGCCTTCGCTCTCCGAGCTTCGGCTCGGCAAGCCAGTAGACGAAGGCTGTCACGCTGAAGTTACGCAGTAACGAAAGCGGACTTTCTCGAAGCAAACTCAATGAACAAAATTTGAAGATAGTTTTCGTGTAACTGATCGACAACGTATCGATTGTGTCGCCGCTGCTGTCAGCTATCATGCTGTGCATGAAGTATGTTTATATCCTTCAAAGCCATGATTTTCCTGATCGTTACTATGTCGGCGTGACCGGAGATCTGAAAACACGTCTGGCGAAGCATAATGCCAGAGAAGTGTCTCATACATCGAAATATGCACCGTGGTCGGTCAAAACCTATATCGGTTTTCCGATGAGGCGCAGGCGTTCGCGTTTGAAAAATATCTCAAATCCGGATCGGGTCGCGCCTTTGCCAAGAAGAGATTGTAACCGCCCGGAAAGATGCCCTTCATTTCAAACTGGCGCTATAATCCTCCGCATCCCCGCAACTTCATGCTAGCCTCGCATCCTCATTAACCCATCCGAATCTCCCATGACCGGACAATGCCCTCAAGCAGCATGATATTAGGCGCCGCCGTCGGAGCTCTCCTCGCCCGCACCTTTGGCGCCCGGGCGCTTTGGCTGGTTTCGATGGCCGCGCTCGTCACTCTGTTTATCCCATGCCCGCTGCAGCGCCGCTTCAGCTAGCGGTCGACAGTGGCGGCCTCGACGGCGCGGCGGGCGAAATAGCCACATTGCAGTGCACAAAAATCTGCTAGGGAGTAAAGCGAATCGTTTTGCCGACAAGCGTAAGGATGTGCCGTGTTCGTTTTTTCGAAACTTGTCTGGATTTTCGGTCAGCCGCTGTCGCTGGCCTTTCTGTTTGTCCTTCTGGCATTCATCGCCGCTCTGCTGCGCTGGCGCGCGACCGTCATCACCTCTGCACTCTTGTCGGCGCTGATTCTGTTCGTTTCGCTCTATACGACGGCCGGTGCCTATGTCGTTCAGGGGCTGGAAGAGCGCTTTCCGCATCCAGCCGCCGACCCTGCGGATCTCAAATGCATGATCGTTCTCGGCGGCGCCACGCAGAATGAGGTGACGACGGCGCGTGGCGGCTACGAGCTTGATTCGGCCGGCGATCGCCTCATTGAAGCGCTGCGACTGGCACAGAAATACCCGCAGTCACGCATCGTGATCTCAGGTGGCGACGGCTCGATCGGTGGCACCTATGAGGGCGATGCCGTGATTTCCGAACGCTTCTTCACCGCGCTCGGCATTCCGACAAGCCGCATGGTCGAGGACAAGACCTCGCGCACCACCTTCGAGAATGCCGTCAACACAAAGGAGCTGCTGGCGCAGAACGGTCTTTCGGATTGCCTGCTCATCACCTCGGGCTTCCATATGCCGCGGTCGATGGGCATTTTCCGCAAGCAGGGCATTGATGTCGTGCCTTGGCCGGTCGATTATCGGAGCACCGGCAAGGAAAGCCTCGGTTTCGATTTCACCCAGCCATCGCGCAATGCCCAACTGCTGGCGACGGGCCTGCGCGAGTGGGTCGGTCTGGTCGGCTATTACGCCGTCGGCCGTACCTCGGCGCTCTATCCCAGGCCGTAGCTACGTGCCCAGGCCGTACTACGTGCCTCGGACCGTCACCACGTGTCCGGACCGTAACTTGCCTATCCGCCTTTTTCCTGAAATTGCCTATTTCTTCAAGATCGTGACGAATTTGACGCCGCGCACTCTGACGGTGATTTCGCAGACGGCTTCGCCATCCTTGCGGTCGCAGAAGCGCGGATGCATTTTCATGACCAGCACCATGTTGCCGAAACGCTGGATGAAATCGTAGCCGTAGATCTTCGCCGTGGCAACGAGCAGATAGCCGCCCTCGGCCACCTGGACGTAGAAATTGTAGGGGCAGCCTTCGTCCGTGCAGTAGGGTCCCTTTTCGCCCTTGCAGGTGATCTCGCCTTCGTTGACGACGATATCCATCAGCTTGTCGTTGTTGATGTCCTGCTGGGTGGCGAAATGATCGCCGAAGCTCACCTGGCTGTCGCAGCTCTTGGTGAAATGGTCCTTCTCGAAGGCCACGGGGTCCTGCAGGATCGATTGCTGCGCCTCGGCCACGGCAGGCATGATCACGAAAGCGAAGAGGTTGAGGATTACGATCACTAGGGATTTCACGGGGGATTCCTTTTCGAAGCGCCGTTACGGCCACGATAACAGCCGCAGCCGCTGCGACATCTTTGCACGTGCCTGCTTGCGCGGCCCTTGCCGTCGTGATTCATTTCGGAAAAATTGCCGGCCTCCCGTTGGAGTTTTCGATGTCGCTTCTCTCGTTTCTTGATTATGCCGGCGTCGCTCTTTTTGCCGCAACCGGCGCGCTCGCAGCCTCGCGCAAGCAGCTCGATCTGATCGGCTTCCTGTTCCTGGCCGCCGTCACCGGTATCGGCGGCGGCACGCTGCGCGATATCGTCCTTGGCCGGGTGCCGGTCTTCTGGGTGCTGAATCCGACCTATATCATCATCTGCGCCATGGTCGGCGTCCTGGTCTTCTTCACCGCGCACCTTTTCGAATCGCGCTATCGGCTGCTCATCTGGCTCGATGCCGTGGGATTATCGGCCTACTGCGTGATGGGAGCGGCCAAGGGTATGGCGGCAACGGGCTCGCCCACCGTCGCGATCGTCACCGGCGCGCTGACGGCGACCTTCGGCGGCATCCTGCGCGATCTGCTAGCGAATGAGCCTTCGGTCCTGCTGCGCCCGGAAATCTATGTGACGGCCTCAATCGTGGGCGCCAGCGTCTTCACCGCCGCCAATGCGACGATGCTGCCGCTTTATGCCTCTGCGGGATTGGGTGTGATCGCGGCCTTTGCGGTGCGCGGCGGCGCGCTCTGGTTCGGCTGGACCTTTCCGACCTATCACCACAAGCCAGGCCGGCATCCGGACGATGTTATGTGAGCTGTGAGGCATTAGGAATTAGGCAGTAGGCAATAGCGGGACGCTATGAAACAATTCTATTGCCTATTGCCTATTGCCTATTGCCTATTGCCTATTGCCTATTGCCTCTGCTTGCGGCGCAGGCGGATCACCACGTCGACATGGGCGATTTCCATGCCCTGCGGCGGCTCGGGTAGATTGTCGATCGTCAGGTTGCTGATCGGGATATCCAGCACTTCGTTGTGGCCTTCCACGAAAAAGTGATGGTGGTCGGAGACGTTGGTGTCGAAGTAGGTTTTGGTGCTTTCGACGGCGAGCACGCGGATCAGGCCTGCCTCGGTAAATTGATGCAGCGTGTTGTAGACGGTCGCGAGCGAAACCGGAACGCCGGCGGCAACGGCTTCCTCATGAAGCTCTTCGACCGTCAGATGGCGGTCCCCCTTGGCGAAGAGAAGATCGCCGAGCGCGATGCGCTGCCTGGTCGGTCGCAGGCCCACGCTGCGCAGCCTGCTCTCGATCGCGATTTCGGCTTCTTCCGCCATTCAGGGACTCCGGATTCCTGATCTCTATAATTCTTTACTAAGCCATATAACTTTTGCCTTGATTGCTTTCAATAGTTTCCATGGGGTGGGAAGGTGCTCAAAAGCCGGAAAAATCGGGCTTTTGCCGCATTTGGCACTGGTAGCGGCTCTGGCGTTCCTGTATGCGACCACCACATAGGAGCTACTGTGTTCGATCGAACGGCTGAATGAGAGTGTGATGGTTACGCTTCATTTTCTGTCGATCTTGCACTAAAGCTTCACATCCATCGGCATTCATGCGGGGGAAACGGAATTTTTATGACGACGAGACAATCCAGCTTCAATTACGAGGAAATCCTGTCCTGTGGCCGCGGCGAGCTGTTCGGCCCGGGCAACGCACAGCTTCCCCTGCCACCGATGCTGATGGTCCATCGCATTACAGATATTTCCGAAACGGGCGGAGCCTTCGACAAGGGCTATATTCGCGCCGAATACGACGTGCGCCCCGACGATTGGTACTTCCCCTGCCATTTTGCCGGCAATCCCATCATGCCGGGCTGCCTGGGCCTCGACGGCATGTGGCAGCTGACCGGCTTCTTCCTCGGCTGGCTCGGCGAGCCCGGCCGCGGCATGGCGCTTTCCACGGGCGAAGTGAAGTTCAAGGGCATGGTTCGTCCGGACACGAAGCTTCTCGAATACGGCATCGACTTCAAGCGCGTCATGCGCGGTCGCCTCGTCCTTGGCACCGCCGACGGCTGGCTGAAGGCCGATGGCGAGACCATCTATCAGGCGACGGACCTGCGCGTGGGCCTGTCCAAGGACAAGGTTGCCTGAACCGCGGCATCGCCGCCTCCACAAAGACAGATGTTTTAGAAAAGGTCATCGACATGAGACGGGTAGTTGTTACGGGTCTGGGTATTGTCTCTTCGATTGGAAACAATGCTCAAGAAGTGACCGCCTCGCTGCGCGACGCCAAATCCGGCATTTCCTTCTCCCCCGATTTCGCCGAGCATGGCTTCAAGTGCCAGGTCTGGGGCGCGCCGAAGATCGATACGACCGACCTGGTGGATCGCCGGGCCATGCGCTTCCTGTCGCAGGGCGGTGCATGGAACCACGTCGCCATGAAGCAGGCGATCGCCGATAGCGGCCTCGAGGAAAGCGATATCACCAACGAGCGCACCGGCATCATCATGGGCTCCGGCGGCCCGTCGACCCGCACGCTGATCGAGGCGGCTGATATCACCCGCAAGAATAACAGCCCGAAGCGTATCGGTCCCTTTGCCGTGCCGAAGTCGATGTCGTCGACGGCCTCGGCCACGCTTGCGACCTGGTTCAAGATCCACGGCGTCAACTACTCTATCTCGTCGGCCTGCTCGACCTCGGCGCATTGCATCGGCAATGCCGCCGAAATGATCCAGTGGGGCAAGCAGGACGTTATGTTCGCCGGCGGTCACGAGGATCTCGATTGGACCATGTCGAACCTCTTTGACGCCATGGGCGCCATGTCCTCCGACTTCAACGAGAACCATCCGGAAACCGCCTCGCGCGCCTATGACGCCAAGCGTGACGGCTTCGTCATCGCCGGCGGCGCCGGCGTGCTGGTTCTGGAAGAGCTTGAGCATGCCAAGGCCCGCGGCGCCAAGATCTATGCCGAGATCATCGGCTACGGCGCCACCTCGGATGGTTACGACATGGTGGCGCCATCGGGCGAGGGTGCCGTGCGCTGCATGCGCCAGGCGCTCGCCACCGTGAAGGGCGATATCGATTACATCAACACCCACGGCACTTCGACGCCGGTGGGCGACAGCAAGGAAATCGGCGCGATCCGCGAGGTCTTCGGCGACAAGATCCCGCCGATCCAGTCGACCAAGTCCCTGACGGGCCACTCGCTTGGCGCCGCAGGCGTTCAGGAATCGATCTATTCGATCCTGATGATGCAGGAGCGCTTCATCGGCGAAAGCGCCCATATCACCGAACTCGATCCGGAATTCGAAGGCGTGCCGGTCGTGCGCAAGCGCATCGACAACGCCAAGTTCGATATCGCTCTTTCGAATTCCTTCGGCTTCGGCGGCACCAACGCCACGCTCGTATTCCAGCGCTACAACGGATAAGGCAATGACGGGAATCATGCAGGGTAAGCGCGGCCTCATCATGGGCGTCGCAAACAATCACTCGATTGCCTGGGGTATCTCAAAGGCGCTGACAGCCGAAGGCGCGGAACTGGCTTTCACCTTTCAGGGCGAAGCGCTCGGCAAGCGCGTCAAGCCGCTGGCAGCCGAAGTCGGCTCGGATTTCCTTCTGCCTTGCGATGTCGAGGATCTCGCTTCGGTCGATGCCGTTTTCGACGCCATCAAGGAGCGCTGGGGCAAGCTGGACTTCATCGTCCACGCCATCGGCTTTTCCGACAAGAACGAGCTGAAGGGGCTTTATGCCAACACCACGCGGGAGAATTTCACTCGCACGATGGTGATTTCCTGCTTCTCCTTCACCGAGGTCGCAAAGCGCGCCGCCGAACTGATGACGGAAGGCGGCAGCATGCTGACGCTGACCTATAATGGTTCGACACGCGTGATCCCGAACTACAACGTCATGGGCGTCGCCAAGGCGGCGCTCGAGGCTTCCGTTCGCTATCTCGCCGCCGATTACGGCCCGCGCGGCATTCGCGTCAACGCCGTTTCCGCCGGCCCGATCCGCACGCTCGCCGGCGCCGGCATTTCCGACGCCCGTGCCATCCTGTCGTGGAACCAGCGCAACGCGCCGCTGCGCAAGTCCGTCACCATCGATCAGGTCGGCTCGTCGTCGCTCTATCTCCTGTCGGATCTCTCGGCCGGCGTGACGGGCGAAATCCACTTTGTCGATGCCGGCTACAACATCACCTCTATGCCGACGCTGGAAACGCTGTCGAGCGCAGATACGGAATAAGCTCCCGATCTCAGTCGTGCCCTCCCGGTTTTGGCCGGGAGGATCGAATTTCCGGATATCCTTTCAGAGGATTCCCGATGACGTCTACCGACAACGCAGAACCTTTGGCATCGACCGACCGTCTTATCCTCCGCCGCTTTGTGCCGGAAGATTTTGCCGCCTATAGCGCCTATCGCTCCCTGCCGGAAATCTATCGTTTCCTTTACCGCGACCCTCCTTCGCCTGACGTGATGAGGGAACGTTTCGATATCAGGCTGAATTCCCCTTTCGCCGAGGACGGGGATACGCTGCTATGTGCGGCCATCCGGCGGGAGGATGGCGCTTTGGTGGGTGATGTCAGCCTAACATTTGCAAACAAGGCCGCACTTCAGGCCGAGCTCGGCTATACCTCTAATCCAGCCTATGCCAGGAAGGGATATGCTACCGAGGCGGCGGAAGCCATGATTACCCTCGGTTTCGAAAAATTCGGCTTCCACCGGATTTTTGCACGGCTAGATGCGAAAAATGCCGGCTCTGTCGGTGTCGTTGAACGGCTCGGCCTGCGCCGTGAGGCGCTTCTGATCGAAAACGATTGCTTCAATGGTGTCTGGGGCGACGAATGCGTCTATGCCGTGCTGAACCGCGAATGGGCCGCCAGAACGCCGCGTAAGGCGTGATCTGTTTGCCACTGCAGCTACCGCACTTCGTCATCCTCGGGCTTGACCCGAGGATCCAGACACAAGCCCGTGTGCGTTGTCGCGTCGGCGGACGTTGTAACAACGATCCGTGCCGCACTCTCGTTTGTGGCTCAACCGGAGATGACGTGTCCGATTGGAACGCGTGTGCGTGGATCCTCGGGTCAAGCCCGAGGATGACACGGTACAGATGGTGGAGGAAGAGCCCCGGGGTATTCTGCGGCGCCAAGCAACGCGGGCTGAGCCTTGCATAAAAATGGCGGCCATCTGTGACCGCCATTCATTGCTTATTTCTTTGCCCAGAGCACCTTGTAGCGGGCGTTGCGGCAGGTCTCGCCGAACTCCTTGAAATTCTCCGCCAGCACCGGTTCGTAGGGCAGGCCGCGATTGGCGACCAGCATCAGCCGTCCGCCGCCGCGCAGCGCCGAGGCGGCCGTCTTGATCATCGCCTGGCCAAGTGAAGGTTCGGCGGCATGACCCTCATGGAAGGGCGGGTTCATGATGATCAGGTCGTACTTGTCCTTGACCGGCTCGCTCGCCAGATCGTGCCAGAAGAAGCGCTGGGCGACCTTCGGGCAGTGTGACAGCAGATTGGTGCGCGCGGCCTCCAGAGAGCTGTAATGGGCCTCGTAGAGGTCGATGCGCTCGATCCTCGGCGATTTCATTGCGAGCTCGACGGAAAGGTAGCCCCAGCCGGCGCCGAAGTCGGCGGCATCGCCGGCAAAGTCCGTCGGCAGGCGTGAGGCGAGCAGTTCGGAGCCGGCATCGATACGGTCATGGGAGAACATGCCCGGGGCCGTAATGAAGCTGTCGTCGACGCGCGTTGCCGGCTTTGCGAGCTGCGCCGTCAGCAGCTTGGTATCGGCAGGGCGGGCAAACCAGAAGGCAACGCCGTGATATTTCGGCATATGCTCGATTTCGAGACCGAAGGCCTCGATGCGCTTGCGCAGCGGCTGGATGCCGTCTTCCTTGCCGCCGGCAACGACGATGAGGCCGCCTTCCCTGACGCGTGCCAGGGCGTCAGCGATATGATCCTCATTCTCGCCCTTGTGCTTGCCGCAAAGCACGAGCGCGCCGTCATAGCCTTCGCCCTCGATCTCCGGCGTCACGTTGATGCGTTGTGCCTGCAGCTGGCGATAGAAGGGACGGAAGCCCTGGACGGCGGAAAGCTCGGCAGCAAATCCCTCCGGCAGCGCAAAGCCGGCCTCGGCACCGAGAAACAGGATCCGCTGGCCCTCGCCAGGCGCTTCGATAGTGCCGGAGGCAAAGGGATGGAAGAGGGTCTTCAGGGCATCGCGGCTCATGGGCGTGGTCTCGTCTTGAAAGGTGAACTTGAACCGTCAGATATCTGTGGCGTTATCGTATCTCGCGCTTTCTCCTCACCCTAGCCCTATCCCGTTGAAACGGGGAGAGGGGACGACAGAGCCGAAAAACATGCCCCTTGGTGTGGAGGCCGTTATCGAGTTCAGTCATGTCCCCTCGCCCCGCATGTGCGGTGAGAGGGCTAGGGTGAGGGGCCAGGCACGCAGCTTCCACGACCCAGCGAAACCAACGGCATTCAATATAAAAAGGGCGCGGAAAAGATCCCGCGCCCCGGAATTTGGATGAAGGCGCGGCTTATTCGGCCGCGTCGTCCTTCTTCTTGTCGGCCGCGATTTCCTGGCCAGTAGCCTGGTCGACGACCTTCATGGAGAGGCGAACCTTGCCGCGCTCGTCGAAGCCGAGCAGCTTGACCCAGACCTTGTCGCCTTCCTTGACGACGTCCTGCGTCTTCGCCACGCGCTCGGAAGCGAGCTGCGAGATGTGGACGAGGCCGTCACGGGCGCCGAAGAAGTTGACGAAGGCGCCGAAGTCGGCGGTCTTCACAACCGTGCCTTCATAGATCTGGCCGACTTCCGGCTCGGCGACGATCGAGTGGATCCACTTGCGGGCCGCTTCGATTTCCTTGCCGGAGGAGGAGGCGATCTTGACGGTGCCGTCGTCCTCGATGTTGATCTTGGCGCCGGTCTTTTCGACGATTTCTCGGATGACCTTGCCGCCGGAGCCGATGACTTCGCGGATCTTGTCGACCGGAATGTTCATGACCTCGATGCGTGGTGCGAATTCGCCGAGCTGGCCACGGCTCTCGGAGATGGCCTTGGCCATTTCGCCGAGGATGTGTGTGCGACCGCCCTGGGCCTGGCTGAGAGCGACCTTCATGATCTCTTCGGTGATGCCGGCGATCTTGATGTCCATCTGCAGCGAGGTGATGCCTGCTTCCGTGCCGGCAACCTTGAAGTCCATGTCGCCGAGATGGTCTTCGTCGCCGAGAATGTCGGAGAGAACGGCGAAGCGATCGCCTTCCAGGATCAGACCCATGGCAATGCCGGCAACCGGCTTGGCCAGCGGCACGCCGGCATCCATCAGAGCGAGCGAGGTGCCGCAGACGGTTGCCATCGAGGACGAACCGTTCGATTCGGTGATTTCGGAGACGACGCGTAGCGTGTAGGGGAACTGCTCAGCCGACGGCAGCATCGGGCGGATAGCGCGCCATGCGAGCTTGCCGTGACCGATTTCGCGACGGCCCGGGGAGCCCATGCGGCCGGTTTCGCCAACCGAGTAGGGAGGGAAGTTGTAATGGAGCAGGAAGCGCTCCTTGTACATGCCCGTCAGGCTGTCGACATACTGTTCGTCTTCGCCGGTGCCGAGCGTGGCGACGACGATTGCCTGCGTTTCACCGCGGGTGAACAGCGCCGAACCGTGCGTGCGCGGCAGAATGCCGACTTCCGAGACAATCGGGCGAACCGTCTGCAGGTCACGGCCGTCGATACGGCTCGACGTGTCGAGGATGTTCCAGCGAACGATCTTCGCCTGCAGGTGCTTGAAGATGGCGCCGACTTCTTCGGCCGTGTACCTGGCTTCGCCTTCTTCCGGCAAGAAGTGTGCCTTCACCTTCGCCTTGACGGCGTCGACGGCAGCGTAGCGATCGGCCTTCTGGGTGATCTTGTAGGCGTCACGGAGTTCGGCTTCGGCAAGGCCGAGCATTTCCTTCTCGAGTTCGGAATAATCTTCCGGCTGGAAGTCGCGGGGCTCCTTGGCTGCCACTTCGGCGAGCTTGATGATCGCGTCGATAACCGGCTGGAAGCCGCGGTGACCGAACATGACGGCGCCGAGCATGACGTCCTCAGGCAGTTCTTTGGCTTCGGATTCAACCATCAGAACGGCGTCCTGCGTACCGGCGACGACGAGGTCGAGGCTCGACTCGTCCATCTCGTCGAGATGCGGGTTCAGCACGTATTCGCCGTTGATGTAGCCGACGCGGGCGCCGCCGATCGGGCCCATGAAGGGGATGCCGGAGAGCGTCAGGGCTGCCGAGGTCGCGACCATGGACAGGATGTCCGGATCGTTTTCGAGGTCATGCTGGATGACGGTGACGACAACCTGCGTGTCGTTCTTGTAGCCTTCCGGGAAGAGCGGACGGATCGGGCGGTCGATCAGGCGGGAAACGAGCGTTTCGTTTTCGCTCGGACGGCCCTCGCGCTTGAAGTAGCCGCCGGGGATCTTGCCGGCTGCGTAGGTCTTTTCCTGATAGTTGACGGTGAGCGGGAAGAAGTCCTGGCCCGGCTTCGGAGCCTTGGCGGAAACGACAGTCGCAAGCACCACGGTCTCGCCGTAGGTGGCGACGACGGCACCATCGGCCTGACGGGCGATCTTGCCGGTTTCCAGCTTCAGCGGACGGCCTGCCCACTCGATTTCGACGGTATGGATATCGAACATATCTTGTCCTTGCATGATGCGGGAAAAGGCGCCGTGGCCGACGAATTCGGCAGGGCACATCTTCGACCGCACGAAATGTGACGCATCACGGGCAAGACAACGAGAGGCTTTCGAAGATCGGCCGAAGCGTGAAGCTTCGGCTGAAAGCATCCGGCAATCCTGCCCCATGATAGGTCAACGGTTGTTGTTGGCAGCACCGGCCCATCCGGCCTGCCGGCGGTTTCGCATCGCACCGGCATAAGGCGCGAGGGAAACTGGTCTCAAGGGTTCATACCCTTCATAAGCATCCGGCGGGCGTTCAGGTGAACGCCCGCCGGAAATTCCGTTAGCGGCGGATACCGAGGCTGGTGATCAGCTTGGTATAACGGCCTTCGTCCTTCTTCTTGAGGTAGTCAAGAAGCGAGCGCCGGCTGGAAACCATCGTCAGGAGGCCACGACGGGAGTGGTTGTCCTTCTTGTGGTCCTTGAAGTGTTCCGTGAGGTTGTTGATGCGCTCGGTCAGGATCGCAACCTGGACTTCCGGAGAACCGGTGTCGCCTTCGGCGGTAGCGTATTCCTTGATCAGCGCAGCCTTGCGCTCAGCAGTGATCGACATCGGATGGTCCTTTCTATGAGAGGAGATTGAAGTCGCCAAACGCCGGGATGTCGTCCAGCATTGGCCGCGAATGCAATCAGGCGTGCCTGATGCTGGCGCTGCCTATAAACCAAATGAGCGCCAATTGAAAGAGGGTTCTCCCTGGGCGCCTTTCAGCGCCCCGCCATGGCATCCCGGATCATGGCATTGTAGCCTTTCGGATCCTGCAGCATGGCGAAATGGCTGGCGTCCTTCAGGATGACGAGCTTCGCGCCCGGGATCTCCTTTGCCATCATCTCAGTATGGTCCAGCTTCACCGCCTCGTCATGGTCGCCGATGGCAAGCGTCACCGGCACCGTGATCTTGCCGAGGTCGGCTGCGGTCCATGCCGGCTGCGTCGCCCACATCTGCGAGATCTGGTTGACGAAGGCCTCATATTCGTTCGGGGTCGGCGACAGCTTCTTGTAATACTCGCCAGCGACGTTGATGTAGTCGTTGAAAGTCTTGTTGCTCATGACATTGGGCTTCACGCCGTCGGTTGTGACATTGGCGGCCTGGGCGATCACTCGGCTCAGCTTTTCGGGATGTTTCATCGCCATGTCGATGCCGATGATGCCGCCGTCAGACCATCCGACCAGTGTCACCTTGCCGACCTTCAAATAATCGAGCAGTGCGGCGTAATCCGAAGTCATCAGATCGTAGCCGAAGGGCTGCTGGCTGCGGGTCGAGCGGCCATGCCCGCGGCTATCGGCGACGATGACGAGATGATCTCTCGCGAAATCGGCGACCTGAGCGCCCCAGACGTCGGCATTCCCGAGACCGCCATGAATGAAGAGGATCGGGTCACCTTCGCCATATTCGGCATAATACATCTTGATGTCATTGACATCGGCCATGCCGCTCGCCTTCGGCTGCGGCATTGGCGGAAACGGCGGCAGCCCGGCCCACCGTTCGGCGGATTGGGCGTTCGTTACCGTCAGGAACAGGGAAAGGAATGCAACTATTCCGAATGCAACTCTGCGCATGTTTGCCCCCTTTGAACGGGCCATGACGGCCCGCCGGGGAGCATATCGCATCGCCATGGCCTCGCAATAGCGCTATTTCCGGCTGAATTTAACTAGCCGAACACGCGCTTCGGACGAAATTCGCCCTGGCCGATCTCGCCGATCGCGATCAGCTTGCCGCGGGCCGTGGCATAGGCCTCGGTTTCGGCAACCGGCGCGTCGCGGCCGCGCACCAGGATCGGGTTGCCCATCTTCAGGCGGTGCGCCTGGTCGTCGCTGATGACGAGATGCGGCAACGAAGACAGCGCTTCCGCCGTGTCGATCAGCAGTACGTCGAGGGCTGCAAGCCGCTCGTCCGTATCCTCGATCTCTTCAAGCGCCACGAGATCGGCAAGCGGCACCATCGCCTCTTCTGCGAAGGGAGCGACGAAGCTGCGGCGCAGGCCGGAAATATGGCCGTAGCAGCCGAGATCGCGGCCGAAATCGCGGGCAAGCGCGCGCACATAGGTGCCCTTGCCGCATTCGACCTCGAAATGCGCCGTATTGGCGTCCGGGCAAGCGAGTAGCGTCAGGCGGAAAATCTCGACTTCGCGCGAGGGGATCTCGACCGTCTCGCCTTCGCGGGCGAGGTCATAGGCGCGCTCGCCTGATATTTTGATGGCGGAGAACTGCGGCGGGATCTGGTTGATGACACCCGTATAGTTCGGCAGCAGTGCGCGAATATCCTCTTCGCTCGGACGGTTGTCGGACGTGGCGGTTACTTCGCCTTCCAAATCGTCGGAGGCGCGTTCCTCGCCCCAGGTCACAGTGAATTCATAGATCTTGCGGCCGTCCATGACGTAGGGAACCGTCTTGGTGGCGTCGCCAAGCGCAATCGGCAGCATGCCGGAGGCGAGTGGATCGAGGGTGCCGGCATGGCCGGCCTTCTGGGCCTTGAACAGCCACTTGATCTTGGAGACGGCTTCGGTCGAGCCGAAATCAATCGGCTTGTCGAGGATGAGCCAGCCCGAAATCGGACGGCCCTTAGGCTTGCGTGGCTTGGACATTCTCTGTCTCTGTTATTGATCTTGGTCGTTGTCGTCTTCGAGATCGCGGCTGACCTCGGGCGAGCGCAGGAGCGCGTCGATCTTCTTGTAATTGTCGAAGCTCGTATCGTCGCGGAAGCGGACTTCCGGCATGTACTTCATCTGGCGAAGCTGCGGGCCGAGGCGGCCGCGGATGTATTTCGCATGGCGGTTCAGCGCCTCGATGACGGCGCCGTGGTCGGAAACACCCAGCGGCGTCACGAAGGCGGTGGCGATCTTCAGATCCGGCGACATGCGCACTTCGGAAATGGAGATCACAGTGCGCTCGATCAGGTCGTCGCGCACTTCGCCGCGCTGCAGAACCTGCGTGATCGCTGAGCGCACCTGCTCGCCGACGCGAAGCATGCGCTGCGAAGGCGCGGAAGAAGTTGGTCTGGTCATGGTTGTTCCGTTAGCAGCGTCGCTTGGACGCGATAAAGCGGGTCAAATGACTCGATCCGGCGCAAAGGTCAAGGCTGGACAGGGTTTGCGGCCCGCCAGAAGCCGAGAATCCTTGCAAATGCGGCGTCCTGCGCCTGCTGATCGGAAAAGGCGGATGCCGGGATGTAGGTGACAAAGGTTTCGGTATCGAATTCAATCCGTCCGCTACGGCGGCTGATTTTCAAGATCTCGCTCCAGCCAAGCCAAATCGATGTCTGCGCCGAATTCCAGGCAGCACCTTCGGGGGTGATCGTGACAGTGACGGTGACATCAGGGCGCAGGCGCGATTGCATCACCCTTAGGCGTCGGCGTGTGGCCCACCTAAAATAGAGCAAGATCAGTGCGTAGACGATCAGTGTCGGTACGAGCCAAATGATCGCCATCTCACCCAAGCCGATCGACCGCAACAACCCGAACACGGGAATGAACACATATTCCCGAAGGAGATGGAAAAAGACGGGAAGCGCTGCGCCGACCACGATCGCCGACACGAAGAACCAGGCCGTCTCGCTCTGTGCATTCCTTGGACGGCGAAGGGCAAAACGCTGTCCTGCCTGGCGCATCACGGCGACATGTTCCGCCGGCTGGCGAACGAAGGAGACGGTGACGGATTGATCGTCTGCAAGCTCTGTCGTCATCTCGATGGTATACCCATTCGGCGGCATCTAAAAAACCGCCGGTTTGGGCCGGCGGTTTTGATATCTGGCAAATCGAAGGATTGCTTACAGCGTGCGCGTGATATGCTCGACGCGGAAGCATTCGATCGTATCGCCGACGCGGATGTCTTCGTAGTTCTCGAAGGCCATGCCGCATTCCTGGCCCATGTTGACCTCGGAGACTTCGTCCTTGAAGCGCTTGAGCGTCTTGAGCTTGCCTTCGTGGATGACGACGTTGTCGCGAACGAGACGAACACCGACGCCACGCTCGACCTTGCCTTCGGTGACGCGGCAACCCGCGACCTTGCCGACCTTCGTGATGTTGAACACCTCGAGGATCTCGGCATTGCCGAGGAAGGTTTCGCGGCGCTCCGGAGAGAGCAGGCCCGACATCGCTGCCTTCACGTCATCCACCAGATCGTAGATGATGTTGTAGTAGCGAATCTCGATGCCTTCGCGCTCCGCCAGCGTGCGGGCCTGAGCATTCGCACGGACGTTGAAGCCGATGATCGCTGCGTCGGATGCACCGGCGAGCGAGATATCGGATTCGGTCACGCCGCCGACGCCCGAGTGGACGATGCGGGCGCGCACTTCGTCGGTGCCGAGCTTTTCCAACGCGCCGGCAATGGCTTCGATCGAGCCCTGCACGTCGCCCTTGATGACCAGCGGGAACTCCTTGATGCCCGAGGTCTGCAGCTGCGACATCATCTGCTCCAGCGAGCCGCGCTGGCCGGACTGGCGAGCGGCTGCCTTGTCGCGGGTGAGGCGCTGGCGGTATTCCGAGATTTCGCGGGCGCGGCTTTCGCTTTCGACGACGGCGAACTTGTCACCGGCCTGCGGTGCACCGGAAAGGCCGAGTAGTTCGACCGGCATGGCTGGGCCTGCTTCCTTCACATGCTCACCCTTGTCGTTGACGAGCGCACGCACACGGCCCCACTGATCGCCGGCAACGACGATCTGGCCTGGACGCAGCGTGCCCTTCTGCACGAGCACGGTGGCGACGGAGCCGCGGCCGCGGTCGAGCTGGGCTTCGATGACCGTGCCCTCCGCCGTGCGGTTCGGATTGGCCTTGAGGTCAAGGATTTCCGCCTGCAGCAGGATGGCTTCGAGCAGCTTGTCGAGGTTGGTGCGGTTCTTCGCGGAGACTTCCACGTCGAGCACTTCACCGCCCATCGATTCGACGAAGACTTCGTGCTGCAGCAGTTCCGTGCGGACCTTCTGCGGATTGGCTTCGTGCTTGTCGATCTTGTTGATCGCCACGATGATCGGAACACCGGCCGCCTTGGCGTGGTTGATCGATTCGATTGTCTGCGGCATCACGCTGTCGTCGGCCGCTACCACGAGGATCGCGATGTCGGTCGCCTGGGCGCCGCGGGCACGCATCGCCGTGAAGGCGGCGTGGCCGGGCGTGTCGATGAAGGTGATCTTCTGACCGTTCTGCTCGACCTGATAGGCACCGATATGCTGGGTGATGCCACCGGCTTCGCCGGCGACCACGTTCGCATGACGGATGGCGTCGAGCAGCGAGGTCTTGCCGTGGTCGACGTGGCCCATGATGGTGACGACGGGCGGACGCGAAACCAGTTCGCCTTCCTCGTCGGCAACGTTGAAGATGCCCTGTTCTACGTCGGATTCCGAAACGCGTTTGACCGTATGGCCGAATTCGCCGGCGATGAGCTCTGCCAGGTCGGCGTCGATGACGTCGCCCGGCTTCATCATCTGACCTTCCTTCATCAGGTACTTGATGACGTCGACGGCGCGTTCGGACATGCGCTGCGACAGTTCCTGAATGGTAATGGTCTCGGGCAGCACGACTTCACGCGAGATCTTTTCGCGCGTTTCCTGCATCTGGCTGCGGCGGAACTTTTCCTGGCGGCGGCGCATGGCCGAAAGCGAGCGGCCGCGTGCGTTGCCGTCTTCGTCGACATCGGCCGTGGTGACCGTCAGTTTGCCGCGGCGGCGTTCTTCGTCGGTCTTCGGACGCGTGGTGACGGGCTTTGCCGGCTCAGGCCGGGTGATCTTGCCACGGACCGGGGCACCGCGGGACGGGCCACGGCCTTCCTCTTCCTCATTGCCGGGGCGACGGCGATTGGCCGGCGCTTCCGCGGCGGCTGCGCCGGGGCGGGCAGACTGCGGAGCGGAAGCATCCGGGCGGCGTACAACGGCCGGTGCCGGAGCAGGCTGCGTAGCCGGCTTCGGAGCGTCAATCTTCGCCTCGACCGGAGCGGCCGGAGCCTGTTCGGCGACCTTGGCTGCTTCTGCGGCGCGAGCGGCCTCTTCTGCAGCACGACGGGCAGCTTCGGCCTGTTCGGCGACGCGGCGTGCTTCTTCTTCCTGGCGGCGGCGCGCTTCTTCCTCGGCGCGACGAACGGCGTCCGCGGCATCGCGGGCCTGTGCGTCAGCCAGCGCGCGGCGTCGAGCGTCCATTTCGTCGGCCGACAGGTGGTTCAGAACCACCGGACGCGACTGGCGTTCCTGCTGCGGGCGCTGCTGATAGCCCTGATTGGACTGCGCGGGCCGCTGCTGTTGGCCACCCGGCTGATGAATGCGTGGAGCCGGCTGCGGCGGGCGCGGCGGCTGTGGCGTCGGTTCCGCGACGCGCGTCACCGACGGCGCCGATGTCGTTACCGGCGTGATTGGCTTTTCGTCTTCAGGACGTAGCGGGCGGCGCTTACGGGTCTCAACCACGACCGCCTTGGTGCGACCGCGGCCCATGTCCTGGCGCACGGTGCCCTGGTTTACGCCTGAAGGCTTCAAGGTGAGGGTCTTCTTACCCGAAACACTCAGCGTCTTGTCGTCTTGATTGTCGGTCATTCCGTTCCTGTTCCTTCGGACAGGGCACGGAAACGTCCGTCAGCCCCTGTCGTTCAATGCATGTACCTTAATGAGGCGTCCGGCAAAGGCCGGTGACCGCGTCATTGTTTTCGCCGGCCAGCGCCGCCCGTTGCCCGGGACTGACCGCCGTTGCGGTACCGTTCGAGCAGGTTTGCGCGCTTCACTACACCCTCACCCGCCTGCCCTGCAAGCGCTGCGGCATGGATAAAAGCATTCTGGCCCATCAGTTCGTCCATTTCCGCCTCCGTAAAGACACGGAAGGACGGTATTTCCGCTTCGGTCTCCATGCCGAGATGCCAGGCCTTCCTTGCCTGATCGATCTTGCGCACGCCATCGGCGGCGGCGTTCATCGCATGGAACACGGCAAGTGCCGAGCCGTTGCGAACGGCGCCATCCACCTTCGACGAGCCGGATACGAACTGACCCGCCTTGCGTGCCATGTTCATCATCCCGGCCAGTTGCGCCGCTAGAAGACGGTCGACGGTGGCGCCAAGATCGCTCGGCGCGGTCACCTCCGCCTTCAGGGCGCGGGAGAACAACTTCTTTGCCACTGCCTTGTCCACGAGCGCCCGGTCAATCTTGACCCAGCATCCGCGTCCCGGCAGCTGCCGCTTCAGATCCGGAACGACTGTTCCGTCCGGAGCGGCTACGAAGCGGATCAGCTCGTCCGGCGATCCGCTTTCGCGTGTTACGATGCACATACGGCCATTTGCGCCGTCACCCGAAAGATCGTCGTCTTCGGGCGAGGCCTTCGGCCCCTCTGCGCTCATCATGCTTCCTGCTCGGCCTCGCCTTCACCTTCCGACGCCTCTTCGGCTTCGGCGGCGAGATCGGCTTCGGTGATCCAGCCGGCCAGCAGGCGAGCCTGCACGACCATCTGTTCGGCTTCGACACGCGAGACTTCGAGCTTCGAAAACAGGCCTTCGAACTTCTTCGTTTCGCCGTTCTTGCGCTCGGACCAGCCGACGAGATCGTCGGCGGCGCAGCCGGCGAAGTCCTCGATCGTCTTGATGCCGTCCTCGCCGAGGGCGACCATCATCTGTGCGGTCATGCCGTTGATCTCTCGCAGCTCGTCGGAGACGCCGAGCGCCTTGCGCTTCTCGTCCATTTCGGCTTCGAGCTTTTCGAGATATTCGCGGGCGCGGGTCTGGATTTCCTGCGCCGTATCTTCGTCGAAACCATCGATCGAGGAGATTTCGTCGAGATCGACGTAAGCCAGTTCCTCGACGGCGGCAAAGCCTTCCGAGGCCAGAACCTGACCGACCATCTCATCGACGTCGAGCGCGTCCATGAACAGGTTCGTACGCTCGTTGAATTCCTTCTGACGGCGTTCCGATTCCTCGGCTTCCGTCATGATGTCGATATCCCAGCCGGTCAGCTGCGAAGCGAGGCGGACGTTCTGGCCGCGGCGGCCGATGGCAAGCGAAAGCTGCTCGTCCGGAACCACGACTTCGATGCGCTCTGCATCTTCGTCGAGAACGACCTTGGCGACTTCGGCCGGCTGCAGCGCGTTGACGACGAAGTTCGCCGGCTCGCTGGACCAGGGAATGATGTCGATCTTTTCACCCTGCAGCTCGCCGACGACGGCCTGAACGCGCGAACCGCGCATACCGACGCAGGCGCCGACCGGATCGATCGACGAGTCGTTCGAGATGACGGCGATCTTGGCGCGAGAGCCCGGATCGCGGGCAACCGACTTCACCTGGATGATGCCGTCGTAGATTTCCGGCACTTCCATGGTGAAGAGCTTGACCATGAACTGCGGATGCGTGCGCGAGAGGAAGATCTGCGGGCCGCGCTGCTCGCGACGGACGTCGTAGACATAGGCGCGGACGCGATCGCCGTAGCGGAAGTTCTCGCGCGGGATCATTTCGTCGCGGCGGATGATGCCTTCGCCACGGCCGAGATCGACGATGACGTTGCCGTATTCGACGCGCTTGACGGTGCCGTTGACGATTTCGCCGACACGGTCCTTGAATTCGTCGAACTGGCGGTCTCGCTCGGCTTCGCGCACCTTCTGCACGATGACCTGCTTGGCCGACTGGGCAGCGATGCGGCCGAAATCCATCGGCGGCAGCGGATCGGCGATGAAATCGCCAAGAGCTGCGTCCGGGTTGCGGTCGCGGGCCAGTTCCAGCGGGATCTGAGTGGAATAATCTTCGGCCTTCTCGACGACTTCGAGCAGACGCTGCAGACGAATCTCACCCGTCTTCGGGTTGATGTCGGCGCGGATGTTCGATTCCGTGCCGTAACGCGAGCGCGCGGCCTTCTGGATCGCATCCGCCATTGCGGCAAGCACGATCTCGCGGTCGATGACCTTTTCGCGCGCCACTGCATCTGCGATCTGCAGAAGTTCTAGCCGGTTCGCACTGACTGCCATTGTTCTTAGTCTCCGTCTTCCTGCCTTCAGGTTTCCCGTTCCGTCAGGCGGTTCGTTGATCGGTTATTCCTGGTCGTCCGCTTCGTTCTGGTTCGCTGCCTCGGCTTTCGCCAGCTTGTCGGCGCGCAGCGCGTCGCGGATGAGATCGTCCGTCAGGATCAGCTTGGCTTCGGCCAGCGTGCTGAACGGAATGGTCACCTTGGGCTCCTCGCCATAGGCGACCTGGTCGCGTTCGATCGTGAAGCCGTCATTGTCGACGGCGGCGATCTTGCCGCGGAAACGCTTGCGGTTATCGACGAGGATCGACGTTTCGCACTTGACGATGTGGCCGATCCAGCGTTGAAAATCCGACTTTCGCACCATCGGGCGGTCGATGCCGGGCGAAGACACTTCGAGATGATACGCCTTATCGATCGGATCTTCCACATCCAGAACCGGAGAAATGGCCATGGAGACCTCTTCGCAGTCCTCGACGGTCATGGTGCCGTCGTTGCGCTCGGTCATGACCTGCAGCGTCAGCCCGTTCAGATTGAGGAGGCGCACGCGCACCAGGCGGAAGCCCATGCCCACAAGCACAGGCTCGATGATCGCGGCGACGCGCTGATCAAGGCCGGTTTCGACGATCAGCCGGGGTTCATTGGTATTGTCTGCGTTTGTCACGTCCGACAAGCATTCACTCCTGCATTGTTCATGCATTGGGAGATCGCGCTAATAAAAAAGAGCGGGTCCTTGCGGCCCACTCTTCATCACACGATCAAGAATTTGATGCGGATATAAGCCTCTTTCCGGCAAATTGCAAGGCATTCGCGCCGAAAGCCTTTTCCGCAGCTATTTCAGCACACCCAGCATCGAGCTGTCGGGATAGCAGGTGGGCTTCATGCCGCTCTTTTCCTGCCACTGGCCGATCGAGCGCCTGGTCTTGTAGCCCGGCAGGCCGTCGGTGCCGCCGACATCGTAGCCTTTGTGCTCCAGAACCTTCTGCATATTAGCGACGTCAGAGCGCAGCATCTTGCCGACATCGCCCCATTTTTCCTGGAAGGCGCCGCTGCCATTGGCAATGCGGTCGGCGAGATTGCCGATATAGAGGCCGTAGAGATCGGAATTGTTGTATTCCTTGATGACGTAGAAATTCGGCGTGACGATGAATTCCGGCCCGTCGCGGCCCGCCGGCACCAGCATCATGCCGCTGGCGCGCATTTCGTCCGCCGGGAGGGCCTTGCCGGAAACCGGTTTGATCCCGAGCGAGGCCCATTGCGAGATCGGCTTGGCGAGATCAGGCCCCTCCTGCGCACAGGACACGTTCTGCGGAATGGTCACTTCGTATCCCCAGCCACGACCGCGCTGCCAACCCTTCTCAACCATGTAGTTGGCTATGGATGCCAGGGTGTCCGGCACCGAAGTCCAGATGTTGCGGTGGCCGTCGCCATCGAAATCGACGGCATATTTCAGATAGTTGGTCGGCATAAATTGCGGCTGGCCGAGCGCGCCGGCCCAGGAGCCCTTGAACTGATCGGGCGTGACGTCGCCATGCTCGAGAATGCTCAGGCCAGCGATTAGCTCATTGCGGAACATATCCTTGCGCGTCGACATGAAAGCCTTCGTCGCCAGGACCTGAATTGCGGAATTCGGCAGTTTGGCGGCGCCGAAGCCGGTTTCGCGGCCCCAGATGGCAAGCAGGATCGGCCCCGGAACGCCATAGGTCTTTTCGATCCGCCGCAGCACCGGCCCGTATTGCGAGGCGAAGCTTCGCCCCGTTGCGGCCAATTTCTGCAGCCGTCCCTCATTGAAGTAGGGGGCGGGAGAGGAGAATTCGGCCTGGCTCTGCGCCTGTTGCTTCGGCTTCGGGAAGCCCGGCGGTTCGAGATCAGGCAGATCCCAGTTCAACGTCACGCCGGCAAAGGCAGCCTGGAAGGTCTTCTCCGAAATTCCGGTCTTTCGCGCCTCCGGCCAGAGATCCTTCTGGATCCAGGCCTGGAACTGCGCTTCGACATCGGTTTTCGAGACGGCGAGCGCGGGGAGGGGGAGGAGGGCGAAGAGGAGGATGAGCAACCGCAGAACGTGCCGCGAGATACCCCCCTCTGTCCCTTTCGGGACATCTTTCCCACAAGGGGGGAGATTGTTGGCGGCGGGCTTCGCGCCATACCGAAGGTCTGAAGTTTCTGCGATTGGATCGTCAAATTGTTTGGCGAAGACGGCGCCACGGGCGACCAATCTCCCCCCTTGTGGGGGAGATGTCACGAAGTGACAGATGGGGGTATGCACTCTCCTCATACTCAGTTATCTCCGCCTCAAATCGCCGTCCGCGCCCTCAGCGCCGCCGCAAGCGTGCCTTCGTCAAGATAATCGAGCTCGCCGCCAACGGGCACGCCATGGGCAAGGCGGGTGATCTTGACCTCGAGGCCATCAAGCTGGTCGGTTATATAGTGTGCTGTAGTTTGCCCTTCGACCGTTGCGTTGACGGCGATGATGATCTCGCGGATGCCGCCTTCGCTGACGCGCGCGATTAGCCCGCGAATGTTGAGATCGTCAGGTCCGACGCCATCGAGCGGCGACAGGACGCCGCCGAGAACGTGATAGGCGGCGTTCATCGCACCTGATCGTTCCAGCGCCCAGAGATCGGAGACGTCCTCGACCACGATGATAACGGATTGGTCGCGCCGTTCGTCGGTGCAGACGGTGCAGGGATCGACGGTATCGACATTGCCGCAGCGCGAGCAGATCTTCACTTTATCATAGGCATCGCCCATGGCATGGGAGAGCGGCCCGAGCAGCTGGTCCTTCTTCTTGATCAGATGCAGCGCCGCGCGGCGCGCCGAGCGCGGCCCAAGGCCCGGCACCTTTGCCAGAAGCTGGATGAGTTTTTCGATTTCGGGGCCGGTGACTCGCTTTGCCATGGGAGGCTTTTAGCTCATATGCTCAAGGAACGGAATCACGGAAGGGATGGTGGAGCAATGAAAATTCTGGCCGTTTGCTGTGGTGCTCCGGAAACGCTGCCGGGCAAGAAGGCGAAGACCGGGATCAACAAGCACGCGGTCAGCGGTGCCGTCATGATCGACGAGCTGGGGCTGCTCGGCGATGCCATCTGCAATCGCAAGCATCACGGCGGCCGTGATCAGGCCGTCTATGTCGAGGGCTCGCTGACTCTGGACTGGTGGGCAAGCGAGCTTGGGCGATTGCTGAACCCCGGAGCCTTTGGCGAAAACCTCGTCATCGAAGGCCTGGACAATTGCAAGATCGCTGTCGGCGATCAATTCATAGCTGGCGATCTTGTTATGGAAGTGACCTCGGCCCGCATTCCCTGCTCCACCTTCGCGGCCAAGATGGGCGATCCGCAATTCGTCAAGCGATACATCCGGGCGGGGCGGCCCGGCATCTATTGCCGCGTTCTTGCGAGCGGCACGGTGAGCGCTGATATGCCGGTCACCTACCTGCCCTATGCCGGAGAGAGGGTAACCATGCCGGAAATGATGGCGACATTCGGCAGGCGATTATCGCCGGAGGATCGGGCGCGCTATCTGGCGGCGCCCATCCATCACAAGCTGCGTGCGCTCATCGAAAGCGACGCAGCAGTCTGAAATCACCGCATGGCAATCGCAACGGCCGCGCCTGCCATGGTGCCGGCGCTGGCCCTGTTGGCGATACGCACAGCTCGGCGACTCCTAAGGAAAGTTCTGGCTTTGGCCGCCAGCATCGCCCAGGAGAGGTCGATGACGACAAGCACCGCAAACATCGTCGCAACCAGCTCGGCCCAGCCCGAAATCGTCACGCCATGCAGATCGATGATCGAGGGCAGCAGCGCCACGTAAAATACCATAATCTTTGGATTGCCCATGGTAACCGTGAAGCCTGCGAGGAAGAGGCGCGTTGCCGATTGCTCGTCCGGTAGTTCCTCTCCCGCCGTATCGGAGGAAGCAAACCACATTTTCCAGGCGAGATAGAGCAGGTAGGCGACACCGAGCCACTTGATGACAACGAAGGCCAAATGGAAGGCTTCGGCAATGGTCGCAAGGCCGGCAACGGCGCAGGTGAGCCAGATCGCCTCGCCGAGCCACATGCCGGACAGGAACGGCAGTACGTTGCGCGCGCCCTTCGTCAGCACGCGCGCCACGAGTGCCGCGATGTTCGGTCCCGGCGATCCCGCCGCAATGAACAAGGCACCGGCAAAAACAAGCAGCGTCGATAGGCTCATCGCATTCCCTCCGGTCAGGCACGCCAGACGATCTCTGAAAGAAGGGGCCAGAAATAGCATTCCGGCGCGGCTTTTCCAAATGCCCGATTTGCGGTTAGCCAAGCTGGCCACGAAAGCGCTCGAAGATTGCCTTTCCCTCAGGCCAATTCCCTAGTCCCGATGCCGCATTGATATGCCCGCGTGGCCCGACATCGACGAAGGCGCTGCCCCAGCTTTCGGCGCTGCGACGCGCATGGTCGAAGGAGCCAAAAGGATCGTCGGTGCTGGCGACGAGCAGGGATGGAAAGGGCAGGCGCCGCTTCGGCGGATTGGCAAAACTGCCGGCCTCGGCAAGATAGATTTCTCCCGTGGGATCGGGCGCGGCCACCATGAACGCGCCAAGGATCGCCGTCTTCTTGAGTAGCGCCCAATGGGCGATCAGCTGGCAGGCAAGGCTGTGCGCGATCAGGATCGGCGGCGTTTTGGAGCGGGAGATTTCGCGCTCGAGCGCGGTAATCCAATCCGAAAGTATCGGTCTGTCCCAGCTCGACGGCTGGAAGCGTCGCATGGTCGGATCGTCCCGTTCCCATAATGTCTGCCAATGATTTTCGCCCGAGCCGCCCAGCCCCGGCAGCGTGATGATGTCGCTCATGCCAATCCTTTCCCCATGGTCTCTCACGAAGAAAAGCTGGCATGTCGGGATGTCGATTGACATTGCAATCCATCGGATAAAACTTGCCCCAACCGATGAATTGAAGGTCAGCAATGGATACTATCGAAAGAGGGTTGGATCCGACGGATCTATCGATCATCGAAATCCTGCAACAGGACGGACGAATCTCGGTATCGGAGCTCGGCCGTCGCGTAGGCTTGTCGCAGCCGGCGGCATCGGAGCGGCTGAAGCGGCTGGAGGAGCGTGGCGTAATTGCAGCTTATCGCGCTGTCATAGATCCCGCTGCCGTCGGGCTCGGCATGATGGCGGTCATCCGGCTGCGCACCACGCATGAGCATATCCGGCCGTATCTGAAGCAGTTTTCGGAAATGCCTGAAATTATCGAAGTGCTGAGGCTGACGGGCGAGGATTGCTTCCTGCTCAAGGTTCTCGTGCCGACACCATCGGACCTTGAAACCATCGTCGATTCCATTGCCCGTCATGGCGCGGTGACAACATCGCTGGTGCTGCGAAACGAACCCATAAAGGCGATCGGCCGCGATCTCATTCGCAAGGCGGCCGCCCGCTCAAAGAAATAGTCTCGCCTCAGAACGGCAGCTTGAAGCCCGGTGGGATCGGCAGGCCTGCGGTCAGTTCGCGCGTCTTTTCAGCGGCGATCGCCTCGGCCTTTTCCTGAGCATCTTTATTGGCGGCGACGATCAGGTCTTCGAGGATCTCGACATCGTCTTCCTTGAAGAGCGAGGGATCGATCTTGAGGCCGACCATGAGGCCCTTGCCGTTGACGGTGACGGTGACGAGGCCGCCGCCGGCCTTGCCTTCGACGCGGATGTCGGCAATCTCCGACTGCATCTTCTCCATCTTCGCCTGCATTTCCTTCACTTTGCCCATCATGCCCATGATGTCGCGCATCGTCTTTGGTCCTTCTTCTCCAAGTCTCTGTTTGAGCGGCAGGATATGTCGTCATGGTCGTCAACCGCCTCAAGCCGAAGCGGTTCCGTCAACGTCCATCCTAGCCTTAGAATTCTATGTCGTCGCCCGGCAGAATATCGCCATCGATGGATTCGGCGACAGCCGGAGGAGCAGCAGTCTCCTCTTCGTCTTCCGCCTCAGGGGCACGCACCCGCACGTCGATAATCTTTGCACCGGGAAACTGCGCCAGGATCGCAGCGACATCCGGGTCCTGGCGTGCATCTGCGACACGCTGCTTCTGGGCATTCGCCTCGGCCTCGACCAACGTCGGCTGCCCTTCCTCGCGGCTGAGGCTGACGATCCAGTGGATGCCTGTCCATTCCTTCAGCTTGACGGCGAGCTCGTTCAGCAGCGTGCCGGGCGCGCCGGGGGCCAGGCTGACATCGAGCCTTCCCGGCTCCAGCTTGACCGGGCGCACGAAGGTCCGCACCAGCGCCTTCAGCTTCGGATCGCGCTTCTGGCTGGCGAGTTCGGCGATATCGGCCATCGAATTAACAGGCACGAGCGGCTTCGGCGCTTCCGCGGGTTTCGGTTCGATGCGGCCGACGGGTTGCGGATCCGGCTGCGTATTCGGCACGGAGCGCAGCATGGCGACCGGTGCGGAAGGCGTAGGTCTTGGCGCCGGCGTTTCGACCGCGCGGGCCATGGCGCTGCCCTGATAGGACACTGCTCCGCCCCCATTGCCGCCGCTCGGAGACGGCGAGGGGCGGGAGCCGCCATTCCCATCAGAAAATTCGGCCAGCCTGCGCGCCGCATCCTCCGGTGCCGGCAGATGAGCCGCATGCGCGAGCCGGATCAGCACCATTTCCGCAGCGCCGGCGGTGCGCGAGGCATTCTCCGTCTCGGCAATGCCCTTGAGCAGCATCTGCCAGATGCGGGAAAGTGCGGTTACCGCGACGCCTTGTGCGAATTCCGCCGCTTTCGTGCGCTCGACTTCGCTGAGCGACGGATCGTCGGCGGCATCGGGCACATATTTGAGGCGGGTCACGAGATGGGTGAAATCGGCAAGGTCGGTCAGCACGACGACAGGATTGGCGCCGGCCTCGTACTGGCTGTTGAATTCGGCAAGGGCTGCCGAGACATCGCCTTTGACGACATGGCCGAAGAGATCGACGATGCGGGCGCGGTCGGCAAGCCCGAGCATGGCGCGCACGGCATCCGCGGCAACGAAGCCGCTGCCATGGGCGATCGCTTGATCGAGCAGCGACAGGCCGTCGCGCGCCGAACCTTCGGCGGCGCGGGCGATCATGGCGAGCGCTTCCGGCTCGGCCTCGATACCTTCCTTGCCGGCAATGGTGGTGAAGAGCCCGACGAGATCGGAGGCGCTGATGCGGCGCAGGTCGAATCGCTGGCAGCGCGACAGCACCGTGATCGGCACCTTGCGGATTTCGGTGGTGGCGAAAATGAACTTCACATGCTCGGGCGGCTCTTCGAGCGTCTTCAAGAGCCCGTTGAAGGCGGCCGTCGACAGCATGTGCACTTCGTCGATGATATAGACCTTGTAGCGGGCCGAGACCGGCCGGTAGCGTACCTGCTCGATGATTTCCCGGATATCGTCGATACCGGTATGGGAGGCGGCGTCCATCTCGATGACGTCGACATGCCGGCCTTCCATGATCGCCTGGCAATGATCGCCGGGCTCGCGCAGGTCGATGGTGGGCCGATCGATGTCAGCCGTCTTGTAATTGAGCGCGCGGGCAAGAATGCGGGCGGTCGTGGTCTTGCCGACCCCGCGCACGCCGGTCAGCATATAGGCCTGGGCGATACGGCCGGTCTCGAAGGCGTTGGTCAGCGTTCGAACCATCGGCTCCTGGCCGACCATCAGGTCCGTGAAGTCCTTGGGTCTGTATTTGCGGGCCAGCACCCGGTAACCGGTGCCGGTCGAGGCGGCATCTTTTGCTTGTCGCTCGGTGTCGCTCATCGCCCTGCTTGTTGCCCGGTGCCTAGCTCATCGCCCGGCGAAAGCCGGGTCTTGCTTTCGGAGTGGTGGGAGGCTGGCACGAATGACCCGTGCCGGGCTCGTTAGGGCTGCTTCCTTCCGGACCTGACCCGGTTGGCGAGTGGCTCGTCCACCACCAACCTCCCGGATGCACATATCGGCAATATCGTCATCAAAAGCAAGCCAAGGTCAAAAAAAACTGCTAAACATTTGATAAAACAATGGAGGATGCCCCCTTGAAGGAGTTTACGCTCGACGACCGTCTGGCGAATGACAGCGTTTCCGTCGCCATCATCGGCCTGTGCGACGTCAGGCTGATGAAGGATAGCCGCTGGCCGTGGCTGGTGCTGATCCCCCGCAGGCCCGGCAAATCGGAGGTTTTCGAGCTGACCCCGCTCGACCGGATCCTGCTGACCTTCGAAACGGATAAGGTCGCAAGCGCCCTGAAGACGGTGACGAGTGCGACAAAAATCAATGTCGGGGCACTTGGAAATATCGTCCGTCAGCTGCATGTTCATGTCATCGCGCGGTTCGAAGGTGACGCCAACTGGCCGGGCCCCGTCTGGGGCTACGGCAAGGCGGAACCCTATTCGGACGAAGACATGAACAGCCTCATAGCTAAGTTGCGGGAAACGCTTTCACAATGAGCCATTCCATCTTTTCCTCGGATGCGCCGCATCCGGAAGCCAGCAGTCTCACCGCCTTTGCGGAAAACCAGCTCAACCGGGATGCCGAGCATCGCGACGAGGAATCGATCAAGCAGGCGCTCGCCAAGGAAGGCACGCACATCCTGGCCTTCGCTCAGGACCGGCTTGTCCTGAAGCATGACGGGCAGGTGCTGGATCCTCTTTTTGCCCGCTACGAGTTGAAGGATCTCGATCCGAATTGGGATGAGGCCGTTCTCCTCGGCTACCGCAAGACCGGTGAGCCCCGGCTTGCCGTGCCCGTGCGCGTCAATCCAGACGAGCTTGCCGGCCAGTACAAGCCGGCTGACATGCGCGCGCTCTGGCGCGATCTTCTGCTCGAAGGCGAAATCCTCGGCGAAGCCGCACAGGGCATGAGCCTCATCCGCTGGAATAGCGACAATCGCTTCTGCGGCCGCTGCGGCTCGGTCATGGAAAGCCGCATCGGTGGCTACAAGCGCGTCTGCACGGCCTGTGAACATATGATCTTCCCGCGCACCGATCCGGTCGTCATCATGCTCACGATCGACGAGGAACGGAATCGCTGCTTGCTTGGCCGCAGCCATCACTTCGCACCAGGCATGTATTCCTGTCTCGCCGGTTTCGTCGAGCCGGGCGAAACCATCGAGAATGCGGTGCGCCGCGAGACGCATGAGGAATCCGGTATTCAGATCGGCCGTGTGCGCTATCATGCTTCCCAGCCCTGGCCGATGCCGCATTCCCTCATGATCGGCTGCTACGCCGAGGCGAAGTCCACGGAAATCCACATGGACGAAGCCGAGCTCGAGGATTGCCGCTGGTTCACTCCGGAAGAGACGGTCGCCATGCTCGACCGCGTTTCGGCCTCCGGCAACACATCTCCACCCAAGGGCGCCATCGCCCATCGCCTGATGCGCGATTGGGTGGAATGGAAACGCTAGGTCTTGTTTTGTCATGGCCCGCTCCGAACGCTTGCTGACGCTGTTGCAGACGCTGCGACGCTATCGCCGACCGGTCAGCGGTGCCGTTCTGGCGGAGGAGACCGGCGTCAGCCTGCGCACGCTCTATCGCGATATCGCCAGCCTGCAGTCGCAGGGTGCGATGATCGAGGGCGAGCCGGGCATCGGCTATGTCCTGAAGCCCGGCTTCATGCTGCCGCCGATGATGTTTTCGCAGGATGAGATCGAGGCGCTGGTTCTGGGATCGCGATGGGTAGCGCGCGCTACCGACGCCCGCCTGGCGGCAGCCGGCGCCGACGCGCTTGCCAAGATCGCCGCCGTGCTGCCGGCCGACCTTCGCGATGAGGTCGACCAGGCGGCGGTGGTCGTTGCCACGCGCCGAGTCACCGAAGACAAGGCCGATCTTTCCCTCATGCGCAAGGCGATCCGCACGGAGCGCATGGTGCAGCTGACCTATGGCGATGTGAACGGCGCCATTTCCACCCGGCGTATCTGGCCCTTCGCGCTCGGTTATTTCGATAATGCCCGCATCATCATGGCCTGGTGCGAGCTGCGTCAGGATTTCCGCCATTTCCGCGCCGATCGCATCGTCGATTTCGCGGTGCTGGAGGCCCGCTATCCGCGCCGGCGTGTGGCGCTCGCCAGGGAATGGCATGCCCGTGAGGGCATGGTCCACAATTGATCCGGCAAAGCATGTCGCGCAAAAGTGTGCAGCGTTTCTGCGACAACGACATGCGTAAAATCGAAGACCTAAAGCGCAGGAGGCGAATCCTAGAGATCGCGACGCGCTTCAGTGTGATGCTACTGCCAGAAACTGTCAGTAGATGCGGCTATGATGGATCCATCCAATCAGGAAGGAGGACCGATCATGGCAGGCAACGTTTCCATCATTTCGCAACATGTGCATCGCGGTAGCGTCGAGGCGCTTAAAGGCAAGCATCAGTCATGGCCGGCTCGTCTCTCTGAGGTCGCGCTTGGCTATTTCACCCGCCGCTGGAATCGTCTCGATATCGAGGAGGCGCCGAGTTCCGTGATGCGGGATCTCGGTTTTCTCGATGGCCGCGCCCCTTACCGTGAGGAAGAGCGGATGCATTAGAATTGCGGGAAAATAACGAGGTAGGGCGGTTCGTGAAAAACTGAACCGCCCCAGAGCGTCCTGCGCGAAGTTCGCCGCGACTTTGCAATAACGACATCGGTAAAATCGAAATTAAAGCGTAAGACGTTGATCCCGAAGGCTGCAGCAGGCTTCGGAAATGCGGCTTCGCAAGCACTCATCATGACAGACCAAGCCATCTTCGGCGGGCTGAGCTCCGTCCGCCGGACTGCAGCCGCATGCCCTTAAATCCATCAAAACAAGAGGATTATTCAGATGACCAGCCCGAACCTCATCATCTTCTATGTCAAGGACCCTAGCGAAAGCACGCCGTTCTACCGCGACCTGTTCGGTCGCGAACCGGCCTTTGCATCGCCGAATTTCGTGGCCTTCTCGCTCGACAACGGCCTAAGTCTCGGCCTCTGGCGCCGAAGCAGCGTCGAACCCCAGCCCTCCGCCATCGGCAATCGCGGCGAACTGGGCTTCATGGTCGAAGGTGCCGGCGCCGTCGAACAGCACTACAAGGATTGGAAGGCACGCGGCCTGCCGATCGCGCAGGAGCTGACGACGATGGATTTCGGCCCGACTTTCGTCGTGCTCGATCCCGACGGCCACCGCCTTCGGGTTTGTGAGCCGGATAAGTGAATCTATGCCTGCTTGCCCCTCACCCTGGTCCTCTCCCCGCTTGCGGGGAGAGGAGATGACCTCTGTTCCCTCGCCAAGCTCAATGAGGGAAGGTAGGCTGCAGGTGCGCCTATCCCTTCTCCCCGCAGGCGGGGAGAAGATGGCCGCCCTTCGGCAAGCTCAGGAGGCCGGATGAGGGCTTGAGATGATAGGCAAAGACTATTTCATAACGGTAGCTTGCGGAGCCTGGCGTTCCTCGTTCGTTTTGACTTCCAGCATTTGCAAAAGACACTGATCGATGCATCCAAAGCTACAGGAGAACCAAATACTCCATCATATTTCGTTCGGTGTCGCAGATATCGAGAAAGCCGCTGCATTCTACGACGCAGCATTCGCGCCACTCGGCTATGTCAGGGTTTGGGAGGACCTGAGCCCCGGCGATCCCGATCAGGCGATCGGATATGGCCCGCCGGGTGGGGGCGACAAGTTCGCCATCGAATTACGCGGCAAAGAGGCTCATGCGCCAGGCCCGGGCTTTCATCTGGCCTTTGCTGCATCGGGCCGCGAGGCTGTCGTCCTGTTCCATCAGGCCGCATTGGCGCATGGCGGCAAGGACAATGGCGCACCTGGTCTTCGACCGCATTACGGACCGACTTATTTCGCCGCCTTCGTCATCGATCCCGATGGGCATCGCATCGAGGTTGTGACCAAGGCGGTGTGATAACCGTTTCTTAAAGATCGCCCCGCATCGGATGACCCTTGTAAACGCCGAGGATGCGGACCTTTTCGGAGAAGAAGCGCAGTTCCTCCAGCGCGCGGCGCACATGCGGATCGGAGGGATGGCCTTCGATATCGGCATAGAACTGCGTTGCGACAAAACGGCCGCCGAGCTGATAGCTTTCAAGCTTCGTCATGTTGATGCCGTTGGTGGCGAAGCCGCCGAGCGCCTTATAGAGCGCGGCCGGAATGTTGCGGACGTTGAAGACAAAGGTGGTGACGATCTTTTCGTCCGGCGAGCTGCGTTCCGCCCAGTCCTCATCGCGCGACAGGATGACGAAGCGCGTCATATTGTTTTCGGTGTCTTCGACATTCTCGGCAATGATTTCCAGCCCATAGAGATCGGCCGCGAGCCGCGGTGCCAGCGCCGCCATGCTGCGATCGCCCGTTTCCTTGATCAGCTTGGCCGCCCCCGCCGTATCGCCGGCAATCACAGGCTTCCAACCATTGGCACGCACGATATTGCGGCATTGGCCAAGCGCGTGGATATGACTATGCACTGTGCGGATCTCTTCCTTCTTCACGCCGGGCAGAACCATCAACTGGAAACGGATCGGCATGAAATATTCGCCGACGATATGCAGGCGCGATTCCGGGAGCAGATGGTGGATGTCGGCGACACGGCCGGCGATCGTGTTCTCGATCGGGATCATGCCGAGATCCGCGTCGCCATTGTCGATGGCAGTCAGCGCATCCTCGAAGGTCTGGCAGGGCAGCGGCTCCATGGTCGGGAACATGTCACGGCTGGCCATATCGGAATTGGCGCCGTACTCGCCCTGGAAGGAGATCTTGTTGGTCTTGGTAATCATGGGGCTGCCCTTGGGGGAATGCCGTCGTTTAAGAGGCGGCGGAGAGGATACGTCTGGCCTTTTCGAGGTCGGCGGGAGTATCGACACCGAGCGGTATCGTGTCAACGATCTCGACATCGATGCGCATGCCGGCCTCCAGCGCCCTCAGCTGTTCCAGAGATTCGCGTCGCTCCAGCGTCGATGGGCCGAGGCTCACGAATTTCGCGAGGGCGGCGCGGCGGTAGGCGTAGAGGCCGATATGGTGATAGAGCGGCCCTTTGCCATACGGTGCGGTCGTGCGGGTAAAATAGAGCGCGTGCAGACGGCTGTCCGAGATCGGTGAGCCGACGACCTTGACGACGCTCGGCGCGGTCTTTTCTTCCTCGTCCTTGATCTCGACCGTCAGCGTTGCGATGTCTACGGCTGGGTTTTCGAGCGGACGCAGCGAGGCGCGGATGGTCGCTGGATCGATGGTCGGCAGGTCGCCCTGCACATTGACGATGATCTCCGCGCGGCCTTCAGGATCGACGGCCTGCAGCGCTTCGTAGATGCGGTCCGAGCCGGATTGATGATCGGTGCGTGTCATGACGACCTCGAAGCCGGCATTGGCGACTGCGGCATAGGTATCCTCATGGTCGACGGCGACGACGATGCGACCGATCGCCGCCTCGCGCGCGCGCCTGGCAACCTGTACGATCATGGGCAGGCCGCAAATGTCAGCCAGCGGCTTGCCCGGCAGGCGCGTGGAGGCCATGCGAGCGGGAATGAGGACCAGCGTCTTGTCTAAATTCGGATCAGTCATTGTTGGGCCTTCTATTCCCAAGGGAAAAGTGTCAAAACGTCTCATGCTGGAGACCGTTTACAGAGTTGCAAGAAACAGCCAAAAGACATAGGTTTCGCGCGAATTCAAGATGGGCCGGCGGAGGATGCCGGCGGCGAGGGGAGCATAGCAGATGAATTCATCCTACGTGAACATGGGAGTCGGGGCGCTTTTGGCCACGCTGTTCGTGTTGAAGTCCGTGTCGCTCGCGTCAGGATTTATTTTCCATTCGGAGGCGCCGGAAAAGCCCGGTTTCGCCATCGTCGCAACCGAAGAACCGGCTGCAGGTGGAGACAAAGGTGCGGCTGCCAAGGCGGAAACGCCGATCGCTCAGCTCTTGCAGAAGGCTGATGCCAAGGCCGGCGAGACGATCTTCAAGAAGTGTCAGGCCTGTCATTCCGGAGAGAAGGGAGGGCCAAACAAGGTTGGCCCGGATCTCTGGGGTATTGTCGACCGCCCGGTGGCCGAGCACGAGGGCTTTGCCTATTCGGCCGGCATGAAGGACTTCTCCAAGGGCGGTTCGGAAAAGTGGACCTATGACCACCTCTATCACTTCCTGGCCGCTCCGAAGAAATTCGTCGCCGGAACCGCGATGGGCTTTGCCGGCCTGCCGAAGGAAGAGGATCGCGCCAACGTGATCGCCTATTTGCGCACGCTCGCCGACACCCAGGTGCCGCTGCCGGATCCGAACGCACCGGCCGCGACGAACTGAAGCAAATTGGCGTATCGATTGAAAAAACGCGGTCGCCAGGCCGCGTTTTTGTGTTGGTCGTTCAGATTGCGTGACGGCGTGAGCGCGTCCGCTGATCGAGGTCGAAGACCTTCAATCCATCCTCGGCGCTTGGCGGCATGCGCCAATCCTCGGCGATCAGCGCCTTTCGCGCATCGCGCAGGCCGGCCTCCCAATGCTCGCGCATGGACAGCGCCGAAAACTCGTAGTCCTTCGAATGCGAGCGGAACTGCTTGTTGCGATAGATCAGGTGGATGATCGTCACGCCGTAATCGGAGCAATGCTGCTCCAGCTTCTTGATCTCCGGATCGGCCTTGGCTTCCTCGGGAAGGCGGGCATAAAGATCGGATATGGCCCGCCGAAGGCGATGACGCTCGAGAAAGAGATCGGTGTTGAGCCGGGTGCGGCTGGAATAGGTAATGTCCTTGCGCCGTTCTTCCACTTCCTCGAGATCTTGCGGCAGCGGCCCGATGGCGCTGAAGAGATCGACCTGGAACACGACCGTGTCGATATCGGCGCCGTTGCGCAGCACGTAGGTCAGGGGTGTGTTCGAGACCAGCCCGCCGTCCCAATAATGCTCGTTGCCGATCTTGACCGCCGGAAAACCCGGCGGCAAGGCACCGCTTGCCATCACATGCTCAGGCTCGATCTTGATGTCCTTGTTGTCGAAGAAGGCAAAATTGCCGGTGCGGACATTGACGGCGCCGAGGCTCAAACGCACCGGACCATGGTTGATTCGGTCGAAATCGACGTGATCGAGCAACGTCTGGCGCAATTGCTCGGTATCGTAGATGCTGGTTGCGCCCGCCGACCCTCGTGTCTGGAACCAGGCCGGAATCTGCCAGGGGGAAAAGAAGCCGGGCACCCCGAAGGTCGAAACCCACCAGCTGCTGACCGAGCGATAGAAGGGATTGGTCTCGCGCCGATCCTCCATCAGCAGATCGACGGGAAGATGCACGGTCACCTTGTTCCAAAAGGAACGCAGAGCCTCAAGCCGTTCGCCGGGCACGTTGCCGGCCATGATCGAGGCGTTGATCGCGCCAATCGAGATGCCGGCGATCCAGTCCGGCTCGATATTCTGTTCTCTAAGCGCCTGAAAGGCACCCGCCTGATAGGAGCCGAGCGCGCCGCCGCCTTGGAGCACGAAGACTTTCTGCGCATAGGCTGACGCGGGATTGGTGAGCGGAGCTGCAATATTCATGTGCCATCCTTTGCTGCGCTCCGGGTGGGAAGGCCGAGATGCGCAAAATATATGACCATTTTCCTGCCTGTCTCTCCAAGTGCCGAGAGATACCGTTACCGTCGACGGTTTTCGGCCTCGGTCATCCGAGCAGATAGGCCCAGAGCGACACCGAGAATGCGCCGAGCGCTGTCGTCAAGGTAATCGTCGAGGCCGCGAGACTGTGGCCCACGCCGAAACGATTGGCAATCAGCCAGGCGTTCACACCTGTCGGAACGGCGGCCGTGAGGACGAGTGCGGCCCGCCATTCTGGGCTCAGGCCGAGAAGAAGTCCGACAGCCAGCACGCAGGCCGGCAGCAGAAAAAGCTTGAAGGCGGCAATGACGCTGGTGATGCCGAGATTGCCTGACATCCCGTATTGGCGCAGTGCCATGCCGAGCGAGATCAGCGCCGCCGGGCCGGCGATGTTGGCAATGTTGTCGACGGCCGTGCCAAGCGTTGCGGGAATGGGAAGGCTGGTCAGGTGGACGATGAGGCCGCAGAAAAGGCCGATAACGAGCGGATTGCGCATGAGATTGCTGCCGACCTGCCGCAGCAGTTCGGCGGTGCTGCGGCCGGCGCCGGCATTTTCCTTGCGCTCCGCCTGTTCCATCAGCAGCGTGCCGGCGATCATCATGGTCGGCAGATGCACGGCGATCAGGATCGACATCGCCATGACGCCATCAGGCCCGACCGTGCGCCCGACCAGTGGCAGGCCGATGAAGATCGTGTTGGCGAAGGCGGACGAGACGCCGGCAAGCACGCCGATCCGTGCGTCCCGGCCGAACATGCGTGTCGCCACAATATGGCCGGCGGCCCAGGTGATGGCGACGCCGGAGAAATAGGCGATCCATAAGCGAAACGGCGATGCGCCGCGAAAATCCGCCTCGGCGATGGTCTGGAACAGCAAGAGCGGCACGGCGATCTTGAAGACGAACTCGCTCATGGCTTCGCCGACCTCGGCCTTCAGCAGCCCCGTGCGCACGATGACCCAGCCGACGAGAATGAGCAGGAAGACGGGAAGAACGTCTGTGAGGATTTCGGACACGCGGGTATGAAGCTCTGGATTCGAGAAATTGGACCCGAAACTTGTAGCAGCTTGCCCGGGGCTGGAAACCCGCAAAACAAAAAAAGCGGGCTTGGCCCGCTCTTGTCGATCTTGCCCCGGCGGGGAGGTTCCCCCCGGTGCACATGCCGCCAGTTCATCCGTGGTCGGCCCGCGTACCGGTGAGGCGGAAGGCATCATTCCTTCCCAGGCTGGCTCGGAAGTCTTTCGAGCTTCCCATCCCAGCCGCTTGATAAGCATTTAAAGATAGAAAGTGACAGGCAAATGACTGAATGCAATTAACTTCACCGCGCTGGTGCTGATTTTTCTTCCAAACTTCACAAAAACCGATAATACCGGATACCGGCTATCACCAGTATCCGGGACCTTCCTATAGATGACTCGCTTCGATGTACTGACCGTTGGCAATGCCATCGTCGACATTATCGCCCGTTGCAATGATCAGTTCCTGATCGACAACAACATCACCAAAGCCGCGATGAACCTCATCGATGCCGAGCGCGCCGAACTTCTCTATTCGCGCATGGGCCCGGCTCTCGAAGCCTCCGGCGGCAGCGCCGGCAACACGGCTGCGGGTGTTGCGAGTTTCGGCGGCAGGGCAGCTTATTTCGGCAAGGTCGCAGAGGATCAGCTCGGAGAGATTTTCGCCCACGATATCCGCGCCCAGGGCGTGCATTACGAGACCAAGGCGAAGGGCACTTTCCCGCCGACTGCCCGCTCGATGATCTTCGTCACCGAGGATGGCGAACGCTCCATGAATACCTATCTCGGCGCCTGCGTCGAGCTCGGTCCGGAAGACGTCGAGGAACAGATCGTGGCAGATGCCAAGGTGACCTATTTCGAAGGCTATCTCTGGGATCCGCCGCGCGCCAAGGAAGCCATCCGCGAATGCGCCCGTATCGCCCATGCCAATGGTCGGGAAATGTCGATGACGCTCTCGGACAGCTTTTGCGTCGGCCGCTACCGCGACGAATTTCTCGATCTCATGCGCTCCGGCACCGTCGATATCGTGTTCGCCAATCGCGACGAAGCCCTCTCGCTCTACGAGACCGACGATTTCGAGAAGGCCTTGAAGCTCATTGCGGCCGATTGCAAGATCGCCGCCGTGACGACAGGCAAGGATGGCGCTGTCATCGTGCGCGGCAGCGAACGCTATGTCGTCGATGCCCATCCGATCGAGGAACGTGTCGACACGACCGGCGCCGGCGATCTTTTCGCTGCCGGCTTCCTCTTCGGCTATACGCAGGGCCGCGGCCTGGAAGACTGCGCCAAGCTCGGCAACCTCGCTGCTGCCATCGTCATCGAGCAGATCGGCCCGCGGCCGATGCGGTCACTCTCAGAGGCTGCGAAGGAATTCGGCCTGCTCTGACGGAAATCCGTCGCACATGATCGTAAAACCGCCCGCTGCCGAGCGCCGGGCGGCTTTTGCGTTTGACACGGCTGCCTAGCGCCAGAAGAGCGTTGCGGTCCCGCCCTCGTAGAAGATGAGGATGCCGAGAGCGATCAGAACGAAGGGCACGATCCTGTGGCCATGGCGACGGATCGGTGCACCCAAGGTCGGATGATTGACGAGCGAGTGCGCGGCGCCAAGCCAGACCGCTGTCAGGATTGCGAAGATGCAGCCGATGGCGAGGATCTCATAGGCGGAACGCGTCGCGAAGAGCGGCGTGTAGATGCTGATATTGTCGCCGCCATTGGCGATCGTCACCAGCGCGACCGCCACAATGTTTCCATGTCCCGCCGACGCTTTCGCATGATCTTCGTCGGTCTCGATGCCGTTCCAGAGTTCCCACAATCGCCTGACGCCAAAGTAGATCGGAGCAAGGCCGAGCAGGCCGATATAGGTGGCTGGAATGACGAAAACCAGAAACGAGGCGAGGGCGCTGAAGCCATAGAGTGCGCCGATGCCGAGATATTGACCGATGACGATCTGCCTCAGGCGGAATTTCCGATCGGCGAAAAAGCCGAGAAGGACGAATATGTCGTCTATGTTCGTCGATGCGAACATGACGATGGCAACGCCGAAAACGCCTAGCACATAACCCAAGATCGCGGATCTCCCTATCCGATCCCGGATACAGTCCCGGATACAGCATTGTGTAGCGAAAGTTGCGTGGCTGCGTTCGGCGCCAAGCGAGCGGTCGTTACTTGAAGGCTTCGCCGGGGTAAGCGCCCCAGATCTCGGATTGCGCCACCCATCCCTCGGTGCCATCGGCACTCGCGAGGCACCAGTCGCCGGTGCATTCCTTGATGGTCATCATCACGCCGGGCTGAAGTTTGGCGATGACAGCGGCGGATGGCTGGGATTCGCGGCGCATGTTGACGAACACCGCCTTGCCCTTGCCCTTCATCCAGGGAGCGGCAATCGCCGAGCGCTGACCCGACAGCAGCGACTGGTTGACCCAACCCTCGGTGCCGTCAGCATCGCGCACCCGGCGCCAGTTATCATATTCCTGGATGATTTCGACCGGCAGGCCCTGCTTGAGATAGAGCCATGATACGGCGTAATCCGCGCTCGGGCCGATGCGCAGATTGACCCGCTTCGATTTCAGCGTGACGAAGCGCGGCAGCGGCAAACCGCTCGGCCCCTTGGCGGCCTGGGCGGCGGCAAGATCGGCCGACACAGCGGCCATCATCAGGCCGATTGCGAAAATGGCGCAGGACTTCAAGACGTTGCCACGCATGGGATTTCCGTTCGTTCGTCATGACAAAGGCGCGCCATTCCGGCGACCTTTCGCTCCGGTGAGCGGCAAATCCTCGGATCGCGTCAGCGAGTTTTGTTTGTCTTCGCCTGCGGGTCTGGTAGAAATGCCCGGAACGGGAAAATTATCCTGCTTCTTGGTTAAGAACATCTGAACAAGGCATCGCCGCTCGCCATGACGACGAAGAAAAAACCGAAGGTCTACGTCACGCGCAAACTGCCTGATGCAGTGGAGACGCGCATGCGCGAGCTCTTCGATGCCGAACTCAACATCGACGATCGCCCGCGCACGAAGGACGAATTGATTGAGGCTGTCCGCTCTGTCGACGTGCTCGTGCCGACAGTCACCGACCGCATCGATGCCGAGATTATCGAGGAAGCCGGCCCGCAGATGAAGCTGATCGCCAGCTTCTCAAACGGCACGGATCATATCGATGTCGAGGCCGCAGCGCGCCGCGGCATCACCGTGACAAACACGCCGAATGTGCTGACCGAAGATACCGCTGACATGACCATGGCGCTCATCCTCGCCGTGCCGCGGCGACTGGCGGAAGGTGCGCGCGTGCTGACCGACAGCCCCGGCGAATGGGCCGGATGGTCGCCCACCTGGATGCTCGGCCGCCGCATTCACGGCAAGCGCATCGGCATCGTCGGAATGGGGCGGATCGGCACGGCCGTTGCCCGCCGCGCCAAGGCTTTTGGTCTTTCGATCCACTATCACAATCGCAAGCGCGTCAATCCGGCGACCGAAGACGAGCTGGAGGCGACCTATTGGGACAGTCTCGACCAGATGCTCGCCCGCGTCGATATCGTCTCGGTCAATTGCCCGTCGACACCGGCCACCTATCATCTGATCTCGGCGCGTCGCCTGGCGCTGTTGCAGCCGACGAGCTACATCGTCAACACGGCGCGCGGCGACGTCATCGACGAGACGGCGCTGATTAAGATTCTGCGCGAGGGCAAGATCGCCGGTGCCGGCCTCGACGTGTTCGAGAATGAGCCGGCCGTCAATCCGAAGCTGGTGAAGCTCGCCAATGAGGGCAAGGTGGTCATCCTGCCGCATATGAGTTCGGCGACGCTTGAGGGCCGCATCGACATGGGCGACAAGGTGATCATCAACATCCGCACCTTCATCGACGGCCATCGCCCGCCCAATCGCGTGCTGCCGTTTCGCTAAGCGAATCACCCTGATTCGCTGGCCGAAACGAAGCGGATAGCGCCGGTTGCAAATTTGATCTCATTTCTCTCTCGCCGGTCATGTGCATGTCACAAAGCCGGCCCAGAGGTGACCACAAACACAAATCAGGAAGGGCGGAAATCATGGCGCGGGCGCTGCCGCATGAGCGGATTCAATATGTGGTCGAGGGCGGCTTCAGGTTGTCGGGCGAGATCGAGCCGAGCGGCAACAAGAACGCCGCATTGCCGATCATCGCTGCATCGCTTCTGACCGATCAACGCGTCGAACTCAGCAATGTGCCGCGCATCCGCGATGTCGAGGCGCTGGTGGAGCTGATTCAATCCGTCGGCGCCATGGTGCGCTGGCTCGGTCGCAACGAACTCGAAATCGAAGCGCGTGAGCTTCGTCCCGCCAATCTCGATCCCGATCTCTGCGCCCGCATCCGCGCCTCCATCCTGCTTGCCGGACCGATGCTGGCACGCTGCGGCGAGATCACCTTGCCGCCGCCTGGCGGCGACGTCATCGGCCGCCGGCGTGTCGACACGCATTTCCTGGCGCTGGAACAGCTCGGCGCCAGGATCGAGGTCAACAGCGTCTACAGCTTCCGCACGGAGGGCTTACGCGGCGCCGATGTCTTCCTCGACGAACCCTCCGTGACGGCGACGGAAAATGCTCTCTGCGCCGCCGTTTTCGCCGAGGGGACGACGATCCTGCGCAATTGCGCCTCCGAGCCGCATGTTCAGGATCTCGCCCGCTTCCTGATTGCCATGGGCGCCCGAATCGAGGGCGTCGGCACCAATATGATGACCATCCACGGTGGCCAGCAGCTCGGCGGTGCATCGCATCGCATCGGCCCCGATCACAATGAAGTCGGCTCGCTGATCGGCCTTGCCGCCGTGACCGGCTCGGAAATCACCATTCGCCGTGCGGGCGTCGAGCATCTGCGCTCCACGCTGATGACCTTCGAACGCCTCGGCATCCGCTGCCAGATTGATGGCGATGATCTCATCATTCGCTCCGGCCAGGAAATGAAAATCCAGCCTGATTTCGGCGGCCATATTCCGAAGATCGAAGATCAGCCCTGGCCCGCCTTTCCGGCCGACACCATGTCGATCGCGATCGTCACCGCTACCCAATGCGATGGCGTCGTGCTGATGTTCGAGAAAATGTTCGAAAGCCGCATGTTCTTCGTCGACAAGCTGATCGCCATGGGCGCCCGTATCGTGCTGTGCGACCCGCATCGTGCCATCGTCGCCGGCCCCTCCAAGCTGCGCGCCGCCCAGCTCGAAAGCCCGGATATCCGGGCCGGCATGGCCATGTTGATCGCTGCCATGTGCGCCGAGGGCACGAGCGTCATCAACAATGCCCAGCAGATCGAGCGTGGCTACGAGCGCATCGAAGAGAGGCTGAATGCCATGGGTGCCCGCATTACACGCATTCCGCCGCGCACACCTTCTCCCTGAGGGGAGAAGGAGCTTCCGGTGCTCGTTCGCTCCATATGCTGCGGCCCCGCCATTTCGGCGGGAGAAAGGATACTAGAGCATTTCCGCTTTTCTTCGAATCGCGAAAACGCTCTACCTTCTTGTTTTTACGCAGTTCCGGACGCAAAACCGCTTCGCACTTTTGCTGGAAATGCTCTAGGCAATCGCCTTGCGCATCTCGATCGACGTCGTCCGATCGAAACCCGCGTGGCGATTTTCGGCCGTCTTCTGAAAGCCCCATGCGGCGAAGGTGGCGTGGTTGTCGAGCAGCTCGATCCGCGTCTCCAGCCGCAACGCCTTGAGGCCAAACTCTCGCGCCGTTGTTTCAGCTAGGCCCAACAGGCTTTTGCCGATGCCCTTGCCCTGCGCCGCCGGCAGCACAGCGAGCTTGCCGACATACAGGCTTTCCACCTCTATCTCTGGCCGGCAGAAAATGCAGCCGACCAACTGTTCGCCATCGAGCGCCACATAAGCGATCTCGCACAGTGCCTTCGCTTTCAGCGTTTCGGATGTCAGCGCCAGCGCGGAGGATGGCGGATCGATGCGGCCGTTCATGTAAGCGAAGGATACCAAGATGAGATCCAGCAGCGCATCCCAGCGATCAAAGCCGCTATCGAGGCGATGAAGCGTCATATCGCTCATTCGGCAGCAGCCCGGGCACGTCTACGGCGATAGCGCACGGTTTCGAAGCGCGAGGAAAGCCCGTCATAAAGCAGCAGGCGGCCGATCAGCGGCTCACCGATGCTGGTGATGAGCTTGATCGCCTCCATCGCCATCAGCGTGCCGATGACGCCGGTCAGGGCGCCGATGATGCCCGCCTCCGCGCAACTCGGGATGAGCCCTTCCGGCGGTGGTGCCGGGAAGAGATCGCGATAGCGCGGATTGAGGTTGCCATCCGCATCGCTTTCATAGGGCTTCAACGTCGTCACGGACCCATCGAATCTCCCGACAGCGCCGGTCACCAGCGGCAAATGCGCTGCCTCGGTCGCATCGGCAGCCGCATAGCGCGTATCGAAATTGTCGGAGCCGTCGATGACGAGATCGAAACCGGCAAGGTGCCGCGTGGCGGTATCGGCACTGAACCGTTCCTCGAAGCGGACGACACGAACATGCGGGTTCAGCCGCGCGATGGCGTCTGCTGCGCTGTGGGTTTTCAGTTCGCCGATCGTGCCCGTATCGTGAATCACCTGCCGCTGCAGGTTGGACAGCGAAACGCGGTCATCATCGGCAATGCCGAGTGTACCGACGCCGGCGGCAGCAAGATATTGCAGCACCGGCGCACCAAGGCCGCCGGCGCCGATGACAAGCACGCGAGCCGCCTTCAATTTCTGCTGGCCGGCGCCGCCAACCTCCGGCAGGAGGATATGGCGGTGATAGCGGGCGATTTCGTCTGAGCTCAAAGGATCCATGGGCAGAAGTCTAACACAATCGCGGCCAGGGAGGCGCTAGGATTCCGTAATGCCGCCATGCGAAACGGTAAAGAATTGCGCGCGTTCGCCAAGCGCCGAGAACATCGACCTGTCCGTGCCGGTCATAAAGGCCTGGCCGCCGAGCCCGTCGATGAGATTAAAGAGGGCGGCACGCCGTCCCTCATCGAGATGCGCGGCGATCTCGTCGAGCAGCAGGATCGGCGCATAGCCCGTCAGGTTGCCGACAAGGCGTGCATGGGCAAGGATGAGGCCGACAAGAAGGGCCTTTTGCTCGCCCGTCGAGCAGCGTTCCGCTTCCATGTCCTTTTCGCGGTGGCGTACGAGAAGATCGACCCGGTGTGGCCCGTCCAGCGTCCGTCCGGCAGCGGCGTCGCGGTAACGTCCTTCGCGCAGCATATCGGCATAGGCGTCTTCCAGATCGACGGCCGGTCGGTCGAATTGCCCGTCGAGGAAGCCGGAAAGCTCAAGCGCCGACGAAGGGAATGGCGTCGCCTCGCGCGACTCGGCGATCAGCCGCGAGAGAAGGCCGAGCATTTCTTGTCGCGCGATCGCCATGGCGATGCCGAGGCTTGCCATCTGCTCCTCGATGCCGCCGAGCCAGGATGGATCGAACCGGCTTTCGGACAAGAGCTTGTTGCGGCTGCGCATGGCACGCTCGAAATCGCTGGCGCGGCGGCCATGGGCGGGATCGAGAGATAGCACCAGCCGGTCGAGGAAGCGACGACGCTCCGAAGAGCCGCCGGTAAAAAGGCCATCCATCGCCGGCGTCAGCCAGAGAACGCGCAAATGATCGGTCAGCTCGTCGACGGTCTTGGCCGGCGTGCCGTTGATTCGCAGCCGGCGGGCGGCCGATTCGTCGGTCGTATCGATACCGGTACCGATTTCGACGCTGCCATCCATCCCCTCGAGCTCGGCGAAGATGGAAAAGCCACCCGGCGCATTGACCCGGGTAACATCGGCATAGGCAGCGCGGCGCAGGCCGCGGCCGGGCGACAGCAGCGAGACCGCCTCCATGAGATTGGTCTTGCCGGCGCCATTGTCGCCGGTCAGCACCACATGCCGCTCGTCAAGCGCCAGCGCTGCCGCCGCGTAGTTGCGGAAGTCCGTGAGCTTGAGGCGGGAGATGGAAACCTTGTTCGGCATGGGTCTTTCGGATTCCGGGTCGATGGGCGAGGCGTATGCCGAACCCCGGCCAAGTGCAAGGTTTTTGCCGATGGTTCGAAATGTAAGCGCCGTCACGGGCCACCCTTGTCCTTCGACGGGCTCAGGATGAGGGTGGAGTGAGATCTTGCGCCCAACCTAAGAAAATTGATTCGGCGAAGACTAGCCCACGTGGTGAGGTGCGAAGCCCGGAGGGCGTAGCCTCGAACCACGAGGGCGGGTGATTCGTCTGCCATTCGGCGTCGTTGTCCTTCGAACAAGTCCGTCTGAATTCCTCCAGAAATTGGCATTGGTGCATGATGCCACCTATATCGCCCTACTCGGGAAAGTTTTAGACGAAGGGGCATCAATTGGAATGTGCAAAGGCATTGCTCGCGCATACGCATGTCGGTTGGACACGCATAAAGGCGGGCGAATCGGGTGATCTCGTCTATCGACGCGAGGATGGTCTTGCCTATGCGAAAATCGCAACGTCAGCCCGCTCGGCAGAACTTGCCGGCGAGCGTGATCGGCTGCTTTGGCTACAGGACAAGGGCATCGCCATCCCCGAAGTCATTGATTGGCAGCAGGTAGAGGAGGGTGCGTGCCTGACCATGACAGCAATTCCAGGCGTACCGGCAGCCGAGCTGGATGGAGATGCGCTGCTGAAGGCCTGGCCATCGATGGCGCGGCAATTGAAATCTCTTCACGAAGTGCCGGCGGATCGATGCCCCTTTGATCGCAGCCTGTCGCTGATGTTCGCAAAGGCAGAGGATGTGGTTTCGCGAGATGCCGTAAACCCGGATTTCCTGCCGCCGGAGGATCAGGATAGGCCGGCCCGCGAACTGCTTGATCGCGTCGAGCGCGACCTGCCGCTTCGGCTCGATCAGGAGGTCGTCGATAGGGTACTGTGTCATGGCGATGCCTGCATGCCTAATTTCATGGTCGATCCGCATAGCTTGCAATGTACCGGGCTGATCGATCTCGGTCGTGTCGGCAAGGCCGATCGCTATGTCGATCTCTCGCTGATGATTGCCAATGCCGAGGAGAGCTGGATGACGCCCGAACAAGGAGAGCGAGCCTTTTCGATCCTATTCGAAACCCTGGAGATCGCCGAACCGGATCGCGAGCGTCTCGCCTTCTATCTCCGGCTCGACCCCCTGACCTGGGGCTGATTCGCGTACGCCAACAAAAAATCCGGCCGAATCATCGGCCGGATTCATGTGAAACATTTTGATTCGCTGCACAGTCCGGCGAATCAGTCGCTGAACGTGTCGAAGAAATCCTTCATGCGGGCGAAGAAGCCCGTCGATTCGGGATTGTTGTCCTTCGAAGAGATCTGCTCAAATTCCTGCAGCAGCTCGCGCTGGCGCTTGGTCAGCTTCTGCGGCGTCTCGATCTGGATCTGGATATAGAGATCGCCGACCTGGCTGGAGCGCAGCACCGGCATGCCCTTGCCCTTCAGACGGAACTGCTTGCCGACTTGCGTGCCTTCGGGAACGGTGACGCGCGATTTCGTGCCGTCGAGGGTCGCGACATCGAAAGTGCCGCCAAGCGCCGCCGTCGTCATCGAGATCGGCACGGCGCAATAGAGATCGGCACCATCCCGCTGGAAGAATTCATGCGGCTTGACGGAGAGGAAGATGTAGAGGTCGCCCGAGGGACCGCCGCGCAGGCCGGCTTCGCCTTCGCCCTGCAGGCGGATGCGCGTGCCGTCTTCGATGCCCGACGGGATATTGACGGAGAGCGAACGCTCCTCGGTTACGCGGCCCTGGCCATGACATTTCGTGCAAGGGTCGGGAATGATTTGGCCGCGACCGTGACAGGTCGGGCAGGTGCGTTCGACGGAGAAGAAGCCCTGGGCGGCGCGGACGCGGCCGGAACCTTGGCAGGTGCCGCAGGTCTTCGGCTGCGTGCCGGGCTTGGCGCCCGAGCCGGCACAGACGTCGCAGGTGATCGAGGTCGGCACGCGAATCTGTGCCGTCTTGCCGCTGAAGGCCTCCTCCAGCGAGATTTCCATATTGTAGCGAAGATCGGCGCCACGTTCGCGACCGCCGGATGAACGCCCGCGCGAGCGTCCACCACCCATCATCTCGCCGAAAATATCCTCGAAAATATCGGAGAATCCGCCGCCACCGAAACCGGCTCCGAAGCCGCCACCGCCGCCCATGCCGCCATGCTCGAAAGCAGCATGGCCGTAGCGGTCATAGGCTGCGCGCTTCTGCGGGTCCTTGAGCGTTTCGTAGGCTTCGTTGATTTCCTTGAACTTCCGCTCGGCGTTGCTGTCGTCCGGGTTCTTGTCCGGATGATATTGCATCGCCAGCTTGCGAAAGGCGCTCTTCAGCTCTTTCTCGTCCGCCGTCTTGGAGACGCCCAACGTCTCGTAAAAATCCGCTTTTGCCATATTAAGGATTAGAACCCCGGAAATGGATTTCCGGCTGCCCGAAGGCAGCCGGAGCTAAGTTTCCTCGAGAATCTTTCGATTCGCGCTTATGCAGACCGCTTGCGGTCGTCTTCGTCCTTGATTTCCTCGTAGTCGGCATCGACGACATCGTCCTTGCCGGCTGCTGCCGAGGCATCACCCGAAGCTGCTTCCGCCTGCTGGGACTCATAGATCGCCTGGCCGAGCTTCATGGAAACTTCCATGAGCGTCTGGGTCTTGGCCTTGATGTCTTCGGCATCCGGCTCGGAAGCTTCAGTTGCCGCCTTCAGCGCTGCAATCGCGTCGGAGATCGCGGTGCGATCTGCCTCGGTGACCTTGTCGCCGTAATCCTTCAGCGACTTCTCGCTGGAGTGGATCAGGCTTTCAGCCTGGTTCTTGGCTTCGACACCTTCGCGGCGCTTCTTGTCTTCAGCAGCGTGAGCTTCGGCATCCTTGACCATCTTTTCGATGTCGGCGTCGGAAAGACCGCCGGAAGCCTGGATGCGGATCTGCTGTTCCTTGCCAGTGCCCTTGTCCTTTGCCGAAACCTGAACAATGCCGTTGGCGTCGATATCGAAGGTGACTTCGATCTGCGGAACACCACGCGGTGCCGGCGGCAGGCCGACGAGGTCGAACTGGCCGAGCAGCTTGTTGTCGGCAGCCATTTCGCGCTCGCCCTGCGAAACGCGGATGGTCACGGCCGACTGGTTGTCGTCGGCGGTCGAGAAGGTCTGCGACTTCTTCGTCGGGATCGTGGTGTTGCGTTCGATCAGACGAGTGAAGACGCCGCCCAGCGTTTCGATGCCGAGAGACAGCGGGGTCACGTCGAGGAGCAGAACGTCCTTGACGTCGCCCTGCAGAACGCCGGCCTGGATGGCGGCGCCGAGTGCGACGACTTCATCCGGGTTGACGCCTTTATGCGGCTCCTTGCCGAACAGCTGCTTGACGACTTCCTGTACCTTCGGCATGCGGCTCATGCCGCCGACGAGAACGACTTCGTCGATCTCGGCAGCAGTAACGCCGGCATCCTTGAGCGCTGCCTTGCACGGAGCGATGGTGCGCTGAACGAGATCATCGACCAGGCTTTCCAGCTTGGCGCGGGTCAGCTTCAGCGTCAGGTGCTTGGGGCCGGTTGCGTCTGCCGTGATGAAGGGCAGGTTGATTTCAGTCTGCTGCGAAGACGACAGTTCGATCTTGGCCTTTTCGGCAGCTTCCTTGAGGCGCTGCAGAGCGAGCTTGTCGCCCTTGAGATCGATGCCGTTGTCCTTCTTGAACTCGGCAACGAGATATTCGACGAGACGCATGTCGAAGTCTTCACCGCCGAGGAAAGTGTCGCCGTTGGTCGACTTCACTTCGAAGACGCCATCGCCGATTTCGAGGATGGAGATATCGAAGGTGCCGCCGCCAAGGTCGTATACGGCGATGGTCTTGCCGTCCTTCTTGTCGAGGCCATAGGCGAGTGCTGCAGCGGTCGGCTCGTTGATGATGCGCAGGACTTCAAGGCCGGCGATCTTGCCGGCATCCTTGGTTGCCTGGCGCTGAGCATCGTTGAAGTATGCAGGAACGGTGATAACGGCCTTGTCGACCTTTTCGCCGAGATAGGATTCGGCGGTTTCCTTCATCTTCTGAAGGATCATTGCGGAAATCTGTGCGGGCGAATAGCCCTTGCCGTTGGCTTCGACCCAGGCGTCGCCATTGTCGCCCCGAACGATGTTGAAGGGAACAAGATGCTTGTCCTTCTCAACGGTCGGATCTTCGTAGCGGCGGCCGATGAGGCGCTTGACAGCGAAGAGGGTGTTTGTGGGGTTGGTGACAGCCTGGCGCTTGGCCGGCTGGCCGACGAGACGTTCACCATCGTCGGTGAAGGCAACCATAGAGGGGGTGGTCCGGGCGCCTTCGGCATTTTCGATCACTTTTGCGTCCTTACCGTCCATGACGGCGACGCAGGAATTTGTCGTTCCAAGGTCGATACCAATTACTTTTGCCATGTCATTCTCTCCTTGAAGCAAGCTATCGGAACCCCTGTCAGGCATTCCATTGACAGCCCCTTACGGGATGGTCTTGAGGATTGCGCAGCCATGACTGCGGTGATGCCGCGTATATAAGTAGCGGTTTTACTGACTGCAAGGCAGGAAATGGCCTGAAATCCAGCAAAACAAATGGTTTGTCGCCCAAATTCCACGTGGTCCCGTATGCGCCGGGGATCAGCGGATTTGACGCGACCGCGTATCAGAGCAGCCTTGCCGCGGCCATGCAAGCGTCTGCTGCATGATTCCTTAAATCGGCATCGATTTAAGGAAAAATTTATGCAGCAGATCTGAAGGGCTGCGGCGGCCTTTGCACGCGATATATAACGCGCGGCGCTGCAGGCGCAAAATTGCGATTTTATCGTCCGAGAATGACGTCGAGCAGCGACGAGCGGTGCGGCCGTGTGGTGGAGACAGGAGCGCCGCTTTCGCCGACATCGGCGGGCGGTATATCGCTGTCATAGGGATTGGAGCTGTAAGGGTTGCTGTCGTCGGCAAGATTTGCCGGCGGCAGGTCCAGCGGTTCGTCGTTTGCGGCGGTCTGGTTGACAACCTGCGGCTGGATCGGCTGTTGCGATGGCCTTTGCTGCAAGGTCGGCTGCTGCACGGGCTGTCCACCGTCGGCGACGCCGGAGATGATGTTGCCGATGGTGGTCGGTTGGTCGCCGTTCGGCGCCGTCTGCGCCATCGGCAGGCCGTTGTCGATGATCTGGCCGCCGCCGAAGATTGGGGTCGGCGTAATGCCCTTGTGGGCGGCGACCATGAATTCCTTCCACGCTTTCGCCGGCAGCCCGCCGCCGGTGACCTTGCGCATCGATTTGCCGTCGTCATTGCCGAACCAGACGCCCGTCGTCAGGTGGCTGGTGAAGCCGACGAACAGCGCATCGCGGAAGGATTGCGTCGTGCCCGACTTGCCGGCCGCCTGCCAGCCGGGAATGCGCGCCGCCTTGCCGGTGCCATTGGCGATGACGCCGGCCATCATGGCGTTCATGTTCGTGACGATATCCGGGTTCAAGACGCGCTCCGGATTGTCTGTATTGGCCTGGTAGAGCACCTTGCCGGAGGCGGTCGTCACCTTGGTGATGACATGGGGAGCCACTTTGTAGCCGCCGTTCATGAAGGTGGCATAGGCGGAGGTAAGCTCCAGCAGCGACACTTCGGAGGTGCCGAGCGCGATCGAGGCATTGGCCTGCAGGTCGGATTCGATGCCGAGCCTGCGGGCAACCTTGATGACCTGATCCGGCCCGACTTCGGCGACGAGCTGCGCCGCCACGGTGTTCAGCGATTTTGCCACGGCGGTCGCCAGCGTCACCGGCCCGCTGTAGCGCTGCTCGTAATTCTCAGGCGCCCAGTTGCCGATCTTGACCGGCATGTCGTTGCGGATCGAATTCGGCGTCAGTCCCATCTCAAGTGCTGCGGTATAGACGAAGGGCTTGAAGGCGGAGCCAGGCTGGCGCTTGGCGGTGACAGCGCGGTTGAACTGGCTCTGCGCATAGTCGCGGCCGCCGACGAGCGCGCGGATGGCGCCCGTTGCATCGACGGAGACGAGCGAGGCCTGCGAGGCATTCAGCTTCTTGCCTTCCTTTTCGAGCACGTCGCTCAGCGCCTTCTCGGCCTTTTCTTCGAGCGACATGTCGAGCGTGGTGTCGACGATCAGGTCTTCCTTGACCTCGCCGCCGATCAGCTTCGGGAGCTGGTCCATGACCATGTCGGCGACGTAATTCTCGGCGCCGCTCCAATAGCTCTTCGATCGGGTCGGCGGCTGTGCCATCGCCGTCTTGATGTCGGATTCGCTGATGAAGCCCTGGTCGTGCATCGCCTGCAGTACCAGCTGCGCGCGCGCCTCGGCGGCGGCGGGATCGCGCGCCGGCGATAGCCGCGAGGGAGCCTTGACCAGGCCGGCGAGCATGGCGGCTTCGCCGAGATTGACGTCCTTGGCGGATTTGTTGAAGTAGCGCCGCGAGGCGGCCTCGACGCCATAGGCGTTGGAGCCGAAATAGACGCGGTTCAGGTACATCGTCAGGATTTGGTCCTTGGTGTACTTGTGCTCCAGCCACAGCGCCAGCAGCACTTCCTGCACCTTGCGTTCCAGCGTGCGGTCCGGCGACAGGAACAGGTTCTTGGCGAGCTGCTGCGTCAGCGTCGAGCCACCCTGCACGGCGTGTCCCGTTACCACGTTGGTCACGACGGCGCGGGCAAGGCCGATCGGGTCGAAGCCGAAATGCGAATAGAAGCGCCGATCCTCGATGGCGATGATGGCTTCCGGGATATAGGGGGACATGTCGCCGAGCGCGACCGCTTCACCGCCCGTCGTGCCCCGATTGGCGATCAGGCTGCCGTCGAGATCGTTGATCTTGACGTTCGGAGGCCGCTCCGGGATCGACCAGGTGCTGGCGCTCGGCATGCGCGACCCGTAGTAGGCGACGAGCCCAGCAAGGCCGATACCGGCCCAGAGGCAAAGCACGAGACCCCAGTAGATCGTCGAACGAATGAAGCCAAAAAAGCCGCGTCGCGGCCGCGCACGTCGTGCGGGCTTGCGGCGGCTACGCGTGCGACGAGGCTTTGCGACCACGGGCTCATCCTCGTCGTCTTCATCCTCTTCTTCGTCGGGTTCCGGCTCTTCGTAGTATGTCTTGGAAGAAGACGAATATTTCTTGGCCGAACGCCTGCTGCCGACGATGCGTTCGCCGGCATTGAATCCGTCATCGCTGCGTTCCCGGCCGCTGGAAAAGGATGGTTCTATCCTCTGGCGTGATTTCTTCTTATCTGCCATTGCCGGCCGGTCGTACCTCGGTGCCCTTGTAATCCATGTCTTCTATCAGGCTGACTATGGGAGCGGTAGAAATCTTTGAACCTGCTCCGTTGTCTGGCGGCGCGTGCCCGAAAACCGTCATTGGCTTTCAAGGCAGAGCAACCCGCTATTCGTCCACGCACCCCTCGTGAAGACATCAAGTCCCGCCTGAACTGTAAATGCGGCGATTTAAGGAGGGATTAAGAACATTCCGGTCCGCTTGCCGCTGCCTTCGCCCGGCGCCTGCCAGGCATGTGCAGGGAACTTTTCGCTATCCTGAGCATTATCCCCTCATAAAAACGATAGAGGGCGAACCCATGAGTTCATTGCTGAAGATAGAGGAAGTTGTAGAGAGCAAGTTGCGCGAGGTCTGGAGCGTCGAGGATTTTGTCCGGCGCCATCGGATTTGCAAGGAGGAGGAAGCCCGGCTGAAAAAGCTGTTTGGCGACTTCGCAACAAAACAGGAATTGCTCTCAAACGCGCAAAGGCCGCCCCAATTCCGTTGAGGGGTCGCTGAAGGATTTGGCAGGCCGGCGCGATGTTTCGTGAGCTGCTGCGACCCGACGGATTCGCAGTGGAGGAGGCTATGCCGATGTGGAAACGTTTTGAATTGTGGCTGGTCGACCAGATCGACCGGATATTCGGTGTCGAACGGCTTGCACGCCGCGCCGGGTTTTCCCCGGATGAGGCGAGGCGGATCGCACGTGAAAAATAGATCACCCGTGCGGCTTCGGTTATCCGCAACCATGCCCGTTCTCCTGAAATCTCAGGACAGCGTCTCGCTTGCCTTCATACGGAGCGAGGCTGCGATCCCGATGCGTCGATACTTCGCGCGGCGCAGGCAATCTTCCATATTTTCGAATGGGCTGATCAAGGTTATAGTATTGGCATGTGGCCGTCTTGCAGGGCGGTTCCAAGCAATTGGTAGCGCGTGAGGAGGAGTGTTCATGCGACACATCAAATGGAGCAATCCAATCGAGATCGGTTTTGCTCAGGGTACGTTCCAGGTCGTCACAGGCCCATCCGAGGCCCTCAACTGCATGGCCAATCTCTGGCCTGACCGGCGCGGTCCGCTCTACGTGGCGGCAAGAAGCCTTTGCCGGGCTGCCATCGACGGCCGCAAGTCCGCCGAAGAGGCTCGGGAAATGTTCATCTCGGCGACGCGGGAAGCGCATCTCAAGATGCATTGAAGCATGTCGCTACCATCGCGGATCAACCGTCCAATCTTGCGAACCGGCGGAAGCGCGGTAGAAGTAGAGAGTTTTGGGCGCGTGTTCTTCTACGAAAGCATCTCCTGAATGCAGCTCCCGCATGATGGTGAGCGCGTTCTCCTCGGAGGCGATGCAATCTCATTAAAAGGCCGGCGACTTTCGAAGTCGCCGGCCTTTTGATTTTTCAGGCGGTCGCAGAGCTGGCCGTCAGCGGTTCGAGCCTCTCACGGACATCCGGCAATTGGGCTCCGACGCAGGGCATGGATCCCTGTGGTCAGGGCTATAAGGCCCCGGCTGACCTGCATTCGTTCGCGGATTGGCCTGCGGCGGCGGCTGCTGCGGCTGTGGTTGCGGTTGAGCCTGCTGCGGTTGCGGACGCGGGCGGTTGTCCGGACGATTATTGTCCGGGCGATTGTTGTCGCGCTGGCGGTCCGGCCGGTCACCCCAATCCTGGTTGTTGTCCGGGCGCTGTCTGCCCCAATCGCGATTGCCATCGCGTTGCCTGTCCCAGTCGCGATCACGGTCGGGCCGGCGATCCCAGTTGCGGTCCGGTCCGTCGTTCCAGTCCGACCCGCGATCCCAATCGCGGTTGCGATCGGGGCGACGGTCCCAATTGCGGTCCGGCCCGTTATCCCAGCCGCTGTCGGGGCGGCGATCGACCCAGCCCGGGCCGCGGCGCCAGCGGTCGCGGTCACGATAGAAGTCGCGGCCGCGATAATAGCGACCCCAGTAGTCGTCGAAGTTGAAGACCACCGTCGGGATGCCGAGCGGGCGGTAATATTGCGGACCGACATAGATGCGGCGTGACTGATAGGTTGCCTGGATATAACGACCCGCAACCCATCCGCGGCCGCCATAGAAGGAAACATCGCACCATGGCGTATCGTTAAGGCAGCCGTTGATCTGAAGCGGCACCCCAACGGGGATCATCGTCACTGCCGGATAGGCGGTACTCGGACCGGACCGCATGTTGACGTTCGCGGTGGCAAAGCCTTCTGCCGCCTCCGCGATGGCTGGTAGCGCCACAAGCGCCGCCAGAATGCCCGCCGCAAGAATCTTGAACCTCATAGATTACTCTCCCTTTGCGCACCCGTGCCGCGAAATCGCCGGCTGGTGCCTGTTCCGCTGTCGTGCGCCTACCCCGGCGCTCTTCGGTAAGACCTTCCAATTTCGGCAAGATAAAGACCTGGCGCTGCACGGAATCTGATAGGATTCCATGGCGCCTCTTCAATCTTTGCATGTGTTGTAGAAGTAATTGCATGAATGCAGCTTGAACGGCATCAGTTCGAAACTGAAAAGCTGCGAGTCTTTTTGACAAGGCTTACTTGCCTTCATCGGCGCTACCGACGTGGCAGCGTCGGCTGCTTCAAGAGTTTTTTCGAAGAAACTAAAAAGCAGCCTTGAAATTGACACCTTGGACGCCGATATACCATCCAGTCATGCAGCCGATGGGCGCTGGCGCGCTGGAAAGCGAGCCGTTTGGTCCGTCGATATCATGGAAGCAGCGTTAACTCTTCGTTGACCTTTCATGATCAATCTGGCTGCAGTTCCGCCTTGCCTTTGACCACGGATGTACTGGCACTGATGCGAAGGCGGATGGCGAAAGGCCGGATCATTCCGGCCTTTTTGTTTTTTCGGCGATGGCGGCTTCCGGCGAAAGCGGAGTGCGCCATTTTCATTTTCACCCCTCTCGCGTGACAAAAGAAAAGCCGCCGCAGATGCCCGCGGCGGCTTTTCACTTTAAGCGATGCGCCCGCCAGGCAGGCGATATCGTTAGCTCGCTTTCTTGGCCGAAACCTTGACGACCTTGGCCTTGGCCGGAGCCTGGGCAACAGTCGCCTTTCCGGCCGGGACATAGCCCGCGCCGATGTTGACGTTCAGCGAGATGTAGTCGAGGGCGCTCTGCTGGACGGCCTGCGCCAGGCTCTGCTGGGCTGCGGTCACGTTGCGCTGGGCATCGAGAACGTCGAGCAGCGAGGATGCACCGTCCTTGTAGCTTGCCGTCGAGAGCTGCAGAGCTTCCTGGTAGGACTTGACCTGAGCCTGCAGCGCAGCGACCGTCTGTGCGTCGCGGCTGACGGCCGAGAGCGCGTTTTCAACGTCTTCGATCGCCGAGCGTACCGTCGACTGCCAGGCGAGATAGTTCTCACGGCTTGTCGATTCAGCGCTCTTGACGCCAGCGCGCAGGGCGCCGCCATCGAAGATCGGCAGGTTCAGCGACGGGCCGAACGACCAGGTGGTCAGACCGCCACTCGCCGACGAAGTATGGATGTAGGTCGGCGAAATCGAGCCGCTGAGCGTGATCGACGGGAAGAGCTTGGCTTCGGCCACGCCGATCTGGGCCGTCGAGGCTGCGAGGGTGCGTTCTGCAACGCGAACGTCCGGACGGTTGCGGATCAGGTCGGCCGGAACACCGGTGCGGACGCTGCCGCGGAAGATCGGCTGTCTGCCGCCGCCCTGCATCTGCGCGATGATCGTCGATGAGGGAACGTTGAGCAGCGTTGCAATATGATGCACCTGCTGGCGGTAGCTGATTTCATAACCAGGCACCAGTGCCAGCGTCTGGTTGACGAGGCCTTCCGCCTGAACCACGTCGAGGCGGGATGCCGCACCGGCTTCGAGCTGGAACTTGGTCAGCGAGAGCGTGTCGCGCCGCGACTTCAGGTTTTCCTGAGCGATCGAGATCAGGGCCTGATAATAGCGGGCATTGACGTAGCTGTTGGCGAGATCCTGCAGATAGGTCAGACGCTGGACGTCGACGGTCGAGTAGGCGGCGTCGAGCGAGGCGTTTGCACTTTCCGTTGCGCGGCGATACTGACCCCAGAGGTCGAGCAGCCAGGAAGCCGAAGCAGTGCCCGTCGTGGTGTTGCGCCGTCCAGTCGACGAAGAAACCGTGGATCCACCCTTCTGGCCGCTGGTCGTGTTGTCGCCGCTGACGGTGAGGCTTGGGAGGCCGCCTGCACCTGCAGTGACGACGGCAGCTTCAGCCTGGTTGATGCGTTCCAGTGCCTGCTGGATGGTAAGATTTTGGGCAAGTCCTTGTGCGGCGAAGGCATTCAGCTTGGGATCGCCGAAAGCGGTCCACCATTGCGAGCCGGCGATATCGCCGTTCGCCTTCGTACCGCCCTCCGAGAATTTGGCCGGGAGAGGCATTTCCGGTGGCTTATGGTCTGGGCCGCTGACGCAGCCTGCCAAAACAAGCAGCAGGGCGGGGGCGGCAGTACGAATGGAAACCATCACATTGTCCCACAATTCAATTTACTGATCAGTTTTTTTCGGGATCGACGTGACCCCATATGCTGGCGCTCCAGTCTTACGCAATACAAACAATGACCCGAAGCGGTCGGCGTCAATCTAGCAATGAGTTTTGCAATAGCACAGTGGCTTTTACGAATTCTCGGCTGCGAACATATGTGGGATCGGCCGAAATATCAGTGCGCCGTTAAAAAAAATCTAAGGTGTTGCAAAAAACATACCCTTTTGCACACCACTCAAGGATGTGGCGCGGCCAAAAATCGGCGCACGCTGCAACTCCAGGGAGTTGCTTCGCAGAATCGCTCCAGACAAAAGTCCGTTCGGACTGTCCTTATGTGAAGTAGCGGGCGAGGCTTGCGCGAACCCGGTCAAGCGGTGTCGCGCCGCGATCATCAGGCGCGAAAGACATGCCCGTTATTGCTTCATAGGCACGAATATAGACTTTGGACGTCTGTTCGACGAGGTCGCTCGGAATCTCCGGAATCTCGTCCTTGTAAGGATCGCAGCGCTCCGTGACCCAGGCGCGGACGAAATCCTTGTCGAAGCTTTCCGGGCGCGCGCCCTTTTCGAATCTGTCCTGATAGCTGTCGGCCAGCCAGTAGCGGCTGCTGTCAGGCGTATGGATTTCGTCGGCAAGGATGATGGTGCCGTTTTCATCAGTCCCGAACTCATACTTGGTATCGACGAGGATCAGCCCACGTTTGCGGGCGATGTCCTGCCCGCGCACGAACAGGGCAAAAGCGTAATTTGTCAGCGTCTGCCACTGCTCTTTTGTCAGAAGCCCGTGCTCGACAATCTGGGTCGGCGTCAGCGGCTCATCATGGCCGCCGTCGAATTCCTTGCTCGTCGGCGTGATGATCGGCTCGGGCAGGATCTGGTTGTCGCGCATGCCGTCAGGGAGCGTGATGCCATACATCTCGCGCTGACCCTTCTTGTAAAGTGTCAGGATCGAGGTGCCCGTGGTGCCGGCGAGATAGCCGCGAACGACGACCTCGACGGGGAGGATATTCAGTCGCTTTCCGACGACGACGTTGGGGTCCGGATAGTCGATGACGTGGTTCGGGCAGATATCGCGTGTCTGTTCGAACCAGTAGCGGGCCGTCTGCGTCAGCACCTGGCCCTTGTAGGGGATGCAGGTAAGGATGCGGTCGAAGGCGCTCAACCGGTCGGTGCTGATGATGATGCGGCTGCCATCGGGCAGATCGTAATTCTCGCGCACCTTGCCGCGATAGTAGTTGGGCAATTCTGGGAAATGGGCTTCGGAGAGAATTCGCAACGCGTCCACCAACAGGCTCGTGCATCCGCCTAGCGGGTGCTTCTTGAGCGGACCCTTAGCGCATTGCAGCCGGAATCGGAACGGTTTTCACACATAATAATATGTAAACGGCTCCATTCGTCGGGTTGCGGGCGCGAAAAATGTCAGCCCGGCCGGCGCCAGCAACCGTTTTCACCCTGCTCGAGGATCGGTGTCGAAAACACGCCGACGATCCTCTCGCTCCATCGCTTGCCGCTCAGGTCGACGCGATCCCGCCAGCGATCGGATTGCAGCATGGCCGCGCCGATCACGGCAGGCTCGATATCGCAGGATGCCAGGAGGGCAAGCCCGGAAACGATCGACGCGCCGCTGGAGATGACGTCGTCAATGAGCGCTACGCGCTTGCCTTGCAGCAATGGCAACATGCGCGGATCTATATAAAGACGCTTTTCCTGGTTCGGCGTGGTGATGGAGGAAAGCGCGACCGATAGCTCGTCGCGATACCAGAACTTGCGCGATGTCCCGAGCGGCACGTAGCGCGCATGGCCGAGTGCGCGGGCCGTTGCTGCTGCCAGTGTCAGGCCGAGGGTCGGCAAACCGGCGACGACATCGACATCATAAGCTACGATCCGCTCCGCAAGCGCCTCCGCCAGAGCTTCCAGCACGGTGAAGCTTGCCTGATTGACGATCAGTGACGCCAGCGCATGTTCGCCATCGGCAAGCACCCGGATCGGCAGACGCAGCTGACGCCCGTCCGGCAATTCGGCGACATGAAAATCCGCGTGCTCCTCCTTGGGGTCGAACGTGTCAGGCGCATGCAGCTCCTGCCAGAAGTCATGGGGTTGCATGGCAGCCTGCCTCTATCTGTTGATCTTCATTCCTGCCCGCCGGTGCAACCCGAGGATTTCGGCTTCGGTCAGGGCTCGCACGGCTCCCTTCGGCAGATCGCCGAGCGCGATATCGCCGAACGCGACCCGCACCAGCCGCAGGCATTCGATGCCGAGCGCCTCGAGCATGCGCCGTATCTGACGGTTGCGGCCTTCCTTGAGTTCTATCTCGATCCAGCCATTGCGATCGCCGCTGCGCAGGAGGCGGGCGGAACTGGCGGTCAGCAGTTCGCCATCGTCGATGATGCCGCGCTCCATGCGCGAAAGCTGCTCGTGATCCATGATCCGGTCGACCTGCACATGATAGGTCTTGCCGACATGGCTGACCGGATCGAGCAGGGCCTGCGCCAGCACCGTATCATTGGTAAAGAGCAGCAACCCCTCGCTCGCCTTGTCCAGTCGCCCGACGGGAGCGAGGTGGCGGGCATCGATCTCCTTCAGGCAATCATAGACCGTCGGCCTTCCTTCGGGATCGTCGCGCGTCGTCACCAGCCCGCGCGGCTTGTTCAGCATGAAATAGAGCTTTTTCTCCGCAGCGATCTCCGTGCCGTCGACCGCGAATTTCGAATGCTCCAGATCAACCCAGGTGGTTGGATCCGACACTTTGCGCCCATCCACGCTCACGCGGCCGGCCGCGATCAGTGCCTCTGCCTGGGTGCGGGAGCAATAGCCGAGCTTGGAAAGCGCCCGCGGCAAGGTCACGCGCTTGCCCTCTGGCTCCGGCCTGCCTTTCGCCGCCCTGCCGGCTCTTTGCGGTGATTGCCGTTGGCTCACCCGTCCTGCCTCATGTGCTTGTTGCCGTAGCCCGGCATGGAGCCGGAAAGCACAATCCTTTCGCATGGCAGCGAACCGGACGCAAATCGCATTGTCGAGGCAGAACCGAAAGGCCGGCCTGAAAGGCAGACAGGGCTCGCATTTCATGGATACGAGCCCTGTCGCGGACCGGAGCGGGCGATGGGGTCGGGTAGACGGCAACGTGGTTACCGCCATTCGCTCCGGAGGGATCGCGTTGCAGGGAAACTGCACTGCTTCTTTTGCTGGGATTTTTCAAAAGAAGGGAAATTTGTTACAGTTTGTAACGCCGGCCGTTTCCCTGTTGCCAAGACCGCCTCTCGCCCCGCATGGAAGAGCCATGGTTTCCGCATCGCTGCTTCTGGTCGAGGACGACCGCGAGATTAGGGCGCTCCTGGAGGAGTTCCTGAGCCGTGAGGGTTTCTCCGTGCAGGCAGCCGACAGCGCCGCTGCCATGGATCGCCTTTTGTCCAAGGGCTTTCCTGATCTGATCATTCTCGATCTGATGCTGCCAGGCGAAGACGGCCTGTCGGCATGCCGCCGAATCCGCGCCCGCAGCAAGGTGCCGATCCTCATGCTGACGGCGAAAACGGAAGATATAGACCGCATCCTCGGCCTCGAAATGGGGGCTGACGATTATCTCGGCAAGCCTTTCAATCCGCGCGAGCTCCTGGCGCGCATCCGCGCCATCCTTCGCCGTTCAGGCCCGGAACGGCCGGAAGATATCAGCCGTCCGTCGAGGAGAAAGAGCTTTGCCGGGTTGACGGTCGATCTTGATGGCCGGGTGATCGAGATGGACGGCGAGCGGGTCGTGCATCTGACGACGGCCGAATTCGATCTGCTCGTCTGCTTCCTCGAAAGGCCGCGCCGTGTGCTGTCGCGTGAGCAATTGCTCGACTGGACGCGCGGCCGCGGCGCCGATCCTTTCGATCGCACCATCGATGTCACGGTCTCCCGCCTGCGCACCAAGCTCGGCCATTGCCTGCCCGATGGCGCCCATATCATCACCACCGTGCGCAACGCAGGCTATCTCCTTACAATGGACGTGAAAGATGTCTGAGCCATGCTGAAACTCGGTCTCGTCGCCCGCATCATCATGATCGTCGCCGTGGCATTGTTCATCATCCAGCTTGCGGCTTTCGTTGCCGCGCAGCTCAAGCCGGATACGCCGTTCAATCCGGAGCTGTCGCCGGCCATGCAGGTCAAGACGGCGATCCGTCTTCTCGACGCCGTTCCGCCTGAGGTGCAGCCGATCGCCGTGCGGGCGCTGCATGCCAATGGTTTGGCGATACGGCTCGCCGATGCACCGGCAGCCGGTGAGAAGAGCGACACTTCGGATCTGACGCTCACCGGCAAGCTGGCGCGTGAATTCGCCAACATCGCTTTCGGCAACCGCTACTTCAACATGCGCTCGCTGTCGGAAAGACCGCAAGGCTGGTTCTCGGTCGGTGCACCGGACCGGATCATGGAAGTGTCGATCGGCGTCGTCGGCGGCAAGATTGCGGTCTTCAATCTTCCCGAGACCCCGACTGTGCGATTGCGCGGAATTCCCATCGGCCTTATCTCGGGTATTCTCGGCATGCTGGTCGCGGTCATCGCCATTGCCGCGGTGGCGCGCGAAACCCGGCCCTTGACGCGCCTGTCGCGAACCGTGAACTCGATAGGCAACGGATTGCAGCCAGTTCATATTCCCGAAAGAGGCGCCTGCGAGCTGCGCATGCTGATCAAGGCGATCAACGCCATGCAGCTGCGCATCGCCGCCCTGGTCAGTAATCGTACCCTGATCCTCGGAGCGATCTCGCATGATCTGAGGACCTATCTCACCCGCTTCCGCCTGCGCATGGAAATGATGCCCGACACGCCGCATCGAGAGCGGGCGATCGCCGATGTCGAGGCCATGCAGCGGCTGGTGGAGGATGCGCTCGGCTTTGCCCGCAGCACCGTCGTTTCGGATGGCAAGACCATCGTCGATCTCGATGCGGCCATTCGAGGTCACCTTGCGGAGCGGCAGGACGGGCAGGGCCTCGTGGGTTTTGCGCCGATCGGGCAGCCGATCGGCGTGACGATGACCGAGACCGCTCTGGTACGGGTGCTCGACAATCTCATGGACAATGCGCTGCGCTACGGTGGCCGGGCCGATATTGTTGCCGAGCGTCGTGGTGATCACGGCGCCATCGTCGTCGGCGATCGCGGACCGGGCATTCCGGCAGAGCGACGCAAAGAGGTTCTCGAACCCTTCGTGCGGCTGGAGGAATCGCGCAATCGCGATCTCGGTGGCAGCGGGCTCGGCTTGGCGATCGTCCGCCAGA